>JABDMN010000256.1 GCA_013001485.1 Acidimicrobiia bacterium | reverse complement strand
GAGCCGGAGTTGGGCTCGTCCACCCGGGGCGTCGTTCTCACGGATGTAATAGGTGAGACCGTTGTCCAGGGTCCCGACGACGACCTCGTCGTCGGTCGGGATCAGCTCGTCGTCGTCGACGAAGACCGGCATCGCCACGGCCGGTCGCAGGGTCTGGACGATCGACGTTGTCGGTGCCGAGGGCGTCGTCGTGCTGGTCGTGGTGGTCGAGGTCGTCGTCGTGGACTCGGTGGACCCGCCCGTGCAAGCGCCGGCGAGCAACGCGATTGCGACGATCAGAGTGGCTGGGCGGCGACGTGCGATGAGACAAATCTACCGCTGGCCCAGCTCCTGGCGTCAGCGGACGATGTCGTTGTCGCCGCCGCCAACGGTGCGCCCGCTGAACGCGACGACGACGCCGATCGTGATCAACAGTCCCGGCCACAACAGCGCGGGCCGTATGTCCCACACATCGACAGCGTCGAGGAGAAGGACGATCCCGATGACGATGAACGCGATCCCGGAGACCAGCGAGCTTGCGTTGAGCTTCATCTCCGCACCTCCACCTGACCGAGCCCTACGGCAGCCCGGATCCGTACTCGTACTTCTGCTGATTGGAAGCCGGAGTCCTGGTAGTTCTCATCGACGTCCAGTCCATCGAATGACTGTTCTGCGCCGGTGTCGGTGTCGACTACGGCTTGCCCGGCGCCCACCGACATGTCGACTGCCACGGCGACTCCCTCGGGCAGCTCTACAACGAGGTGCCCGATGGCGACCGTGGCCTCGATCTCTGTGAGGCCGGGCTCGAAGTCGACTCCCCGCAGATCGACAGTGAGGTCGCCTATGGCCAGGCGGTATGGCGAATCGAGGTCTGCCACTGCGGCCGGCCCGTAGTCGGCATCACCGATGCCGCCAGAGAACGGCACGTCGACGATGTCCTGAACGGTCAAGGCGAGCGCCAGCAAGAGTGTGATGGCAAACCCTGTGGCAATCAGCCCGCCATGTGGACCGCTGCGTGCGAGCACGACGAGAAGCACTCCGATCGCGATGACGGCGCCGGCGAGGACCGCGGTCCAGGCCACGTCATCGAGGATGTCGAGCACCACGAGCAGCCACATCACACCGACCCCGAGCAGGACGATCCCCAGCCCGATCTGACCTGGAGACGGCCCTCGCGGCTCGACGTCGAGCGTTATCGGGTCGGTGGTAGCGATCGGGTCGTCGGTCATCGTCGTGCTCCGTAGACCAGGACCCCGGCGCCGATGGCGATGAGAACGGCAGGTCCCGACACCTCGTCCCACCAGTCCCAGGGGATCAGGACGCTGACCAGCCAGAACGACCCGGCAACGATCAGTAGACCGCCGACGACCGTGCGGGCCGCCATGGACGTGGCCATGTCGGTGCGGGCGGTCACCTCACCTTCACGCCCTTCCGGGATCAGGATCCACGCCAGGATGTATAGAAGGAATCCGGGGCCTGCGAACAGCAGCACCACAAATCCGATTCGGACTACCACCGGGTCGATGCCCAGATAGTGCCCGAGTCCTCCTGCCACGCCACCGATCACCTTGTCGGTGCGGGATCTCCTCAGTTCGACCTTCTCGGGTGTGCCGAGTCCCTCCTCAGTGCTCATAGGGCGAAACTATCGGGCTGCATGGACCCTGCAAGGGCCAAAGGTCCGCGGGGCGGTCCTGCCGTGTGGTGTCCTGCGAGCCTGGACGTACAGGAGGGAGAAGACATCATGAAGACACGTGATCCCTCGACAATCGCAATCCGTGACCTGATCACGGTCTGCGAGGACGCGGCAGCCGGCTTGCGAACGGGGGCGGCCCGGGTCCACAACATCGACATTCGCGATGCCCTCGCTCGGCAGGCCCACTGCCGGGTCACCTGTGCCGAGGAGCTGCGGCTTCTCGTTGAGGCTCGTGGGGACACCTCTCCTCCTGGTGGAACGACTGTCGGGACGGTCCACCGTGGCTGGATGGATGTTCGGGCAGCCTTCGAAGCAGACGATCCGGCGATTCTCGCTGAGTGCATGCGAGGCGAGCACGCAGCCGTCGAACGGTTCGAAGGGGCCCTTGCCTACGTGGATGAGGAGGTCGGGGCCGTCATCCTGCGTGCGCTCGACTCGATGAGGGCGTTCGACGAGAGGCTGTTGGCCATGGAAGCCCAGGCGCTCCACGAACACCGCCGCGAAGCGCGGCGCGAAGAACTGGTTGAGGCCCATGCCCGGGATCTCCACGAGGAGCACCGACCTGGTTGACCGGTCGGTCGATCGGCGGTGACCAGGAGAACCGCCGGGCTGTTGCAGACGGGTGGGGCGAGGGTCGCCTCACCCGTCGTGTCACTTGACGGCGAACGCCAGCTTCACGTCGGCGCGGTATTGGCTGATCTTCCCGTCGGCCACCTTGGCTGACTGCTGCACCACCTCGACGCCGGTGATTCCCTTGATCGTCTCGGAGGCTTTGGCGACCGCCTGGTTGACGGCGTCCTCGAACGACTCATCGGAAACTCCAATGATCTCGATCACCTTGATCGCGCCTTTGTCTATGTACTCGCCCACTGTGCCCTCCGCGCCTTGCCGGTCGTTGCCGGCAGAGGCTACCGGGAGCCGCGCCACCTGCCGTGGAGTCGTAGCCTGGATCCTCGTGGAGCCCGGATATCGAGAAGGCCGTCGCAGCAGTGTGCTCAGGTTCGGGGGCCTGGCGGGTCTCGCGTTCCCCACGTTGCTCGTGATCGTGGCCCTGCAGCCTGGCTTCCGGGATACGGGTGATATCGGAGATCTCGCCGGCAGCATTCTGGGCCCGTTCCTGTTCGTGATCGCGGCGCCGACGGCATGGATCTTCCGTATCCCGTTCATCGACGTCGACCGTTTCACGGCTATCGCGGTGTCGATCATCACTTCCTTCCCCCTCTGGTTCTTGGCGGGTGCACGGTTGGGGCAGGTGGCGGATTCCTGGAGACGGTGGGTGCCGCGCTATCTGGGTTTGAGCGTCGCATGGGTCGTTGTCAACCTGGTCGGTGCTGGGATCATCGATGCGATCCTGAACTGAGCGTTACGCTCGTCGCATGGATCTCTATGAAGCCCTCTACACGACCCGGGCCATGCGTCGGGTCTCACCTGAGCCGATACCGAGCGAAGCCGTGCAGCGCATGCTCGACGCTGCGGTCCGGGCTCCGTCGGCGGGAAACACCCAGAACTGGCGATTCATCGCCGTGACGGACCCCGACGTTCGCTCCTCACTCGGGCCTCTCTACGCCGATGCCTGGGCGACCCTCAACGCCACCGTCTACAAGGGCATGAGGGAAGCCGCCGAGGTGCGTGGGGATGATCAGACCAAACGGATCATGACGTCGGCGGATTGGCTTGCTGCCAACTTCGCCGAGGTGCCACTCATCGTGTTCGCCTATCACCGCAATGACGCCGACGGCTCATCGATCTACCCGGCCGTGTGGAACATGATGCTGGCGGCACGGGGGATGGGCATCGGCTGCACACTCACCACGGTCCTTGGTCACTTCAAGCACGACGAGGTTGCCGCGCTGCTCGAGGTCCCCGCCGATCGAGGATGGAAGAACGCCGCGGCGATCCCGTGCGGCTACCCCCTCGGCAGGTGGGGTGTCGCCACCCGGCCTCCTGTCGAGACCGTGGTGTACGCCGATCGCTGGGGCACCGCCCCCGAGTGGACGGTGCCGGAAGCGCTCTGGTCTCCGTCGGGCGACTGACCCCCGGAGCGGCGTCACAGGCGACGGCTACCATCGCCGTTGGATGGAGTATCAGGCGCTGTACCGCAAGTACCGGCCGCAACGATTCGACGAGGTGGTGGGGCAAGACCACGTCACGCAGACCCTGGGTCGCGAGATCGTGGACGGCAAAGTTGCCCACGCCTACCTGTTTGCCGGTCCGCGCGGCACCGGGAAGACCACCAGTGCCCGGTTGCTCGCCAAGGCACTGAACTGCCAGAACCGCACGACGGGGCCTGAGCCCTGCAACGTCTGTGACTCGTGCATCGACATCGCTGCCGGCACCGCGCTCGACGTCATCGAGCTCGACGCTGCATCGCACAACAAGGTGGACGACATCCGTGAGATGCGCATCAACGTGTCGACGGTCGCTGCCGGTGAGAACGCCAGCCGGGTGTACATCCTGGATGAGGCTCACATGCTGTCCAGAGCGGCCGGCAACGCCCTGTTGAAGACGTTGGAGGAGCCTCCGTCCCATGTGGTGTTCGTGCTTGCCACCACCGAGCCCTACAAGCTTCTCGACACGATTCGCTCGCGTGCGCAGCGCTTCGACTTCCATCCGGTGGCCCACGACGTGTTGGCCGACTACCTGGCAGAAATCGCTCGCCGTGAGGGATTCGAGGCGAACTCAGCGGCCCTCGCCGCGGTCGCCACGCACGCCCGGGGGTCGGTGCGCGATGCCATGAGTCTGATCGAACAGGTTGCAGCCCTCGGAGCGGGCAAGGTCGACGTGTCCGGTGTCACGAGAGCTCTTGGGATCGCAGACCAGGACGCCTTCAACCGTTTGGCGTCAGCCGTCGTCGCCAACGACGCACCCGGTGCTCTCGGACTCGTCGCGGAGCTGGCCGCGCAGGGTGCGGACCTGCGTCGGTTCGCCGCAGACGCCGTCGGTTTCTTCAGGGGCATCTTCCTGGCTCAGTACTCGCCGAACCTCGAGGAGGTCGTCGACGAGCCTGCCGAGATCCTCGCTCAGTGGCGCAACCAGGCAAAGGAGATGCCCCCTGCCGATGTGTTGCGCGCTGTCGACCACCTCGGCGATGCCCTGATGCATCTGCGTCAGGGCCGTGAGGAGCGGCTCGTTCTCGAGCTGGCTGTCCTGCGCCTGGCTCGACCGGACACGTCGATCGACCCTTCGTCCCTCGGAGCACGAATCGCACGGATCGAAGACCGGCTGCGCAGAGCCGATGCCGTCCCCGCCGCACCCACCAGTGAAGCTCCGGCACCTGCCCCAGCCGAGGAAGCTGTGACCCCGCCGGCGGCGACCCCTTCGGCTGTGACACCGCCAGCTGTGACCCAGCCAGCCGCGACACCGTCCGTCGAGACCCAGACAGTCGCGAGCGATCCAGCGGCGAGCGATCAAGCCAGCGCCGAGGTCCCCGAGCCCGACGCCGACGATCCCGTAGATGAGGAGCCAGAGGCCGAGGCGGCCGAGGTCGTCGAGTTGGCTGCGGTGGACCTCGCCAGCATCAAGCAGATCTGGCCTGCCGTCGTAGCAACCATGCGGGAGCGAGCCGGACCGAGTCGACATGCGTTGTTGAAGGAGGCCTCGCCGGTCGCCGTTGACGGCAACGTTGTGATGTTCGACGTCCCCGACCACCTGACGTTCCACCTCGAACGTCTCCGCGAGGACACCTCGCTCCACTCCAAGGTGGTCGAGGCGATCAAGGAGATGGCGGACGCGTCAGTAACGATGGTGTTCCAGGCCGCCGAAGCCGAGGACGCGGACGAGCCGGCCCTCGTCGCCGTTCCCGACAAGGCCGACCTCGAGGATGCCCCTGCCTCAGCAGAGGATCCGGAGGCCCTCGTCATCGACATGCTCTCTGGAGAGGTCGTCACGGACTGAGCAGGGTCCCAGCACCCTCCCGCCTATCCTCTCAACCATGGGACGAATGCCGAAAGACCTGAAGAAAATGATGCAGCAAGCACAGCAGATGCAGGCTGCCATGGCCGAGAAACAGGCCGAAGTCTCCGACAAGACCTACTCCGGTTCCGCCGGCGGCGGTGTGGTCACGGCGACGGTGAAGGGGTCTGGAGAGCTGGTGTCGGTCGAGTTCGACGCGGCGGCGCTCGACCCTGAAGACCCCGAACTGGCAGGAGACCTGGTGGTCGCCGCCGTCAACGCAGCGATGGCCAAGGCCAACGAGGACATGTCGGACGCGCTCGGCGGTCTCACCGGAGGACTTGACCTGGGCGGCCTGCTCGGCTGATGTTCGAGCCTCCCGTCCAGCACCTCATCGATGAGCTTGCCCGGCTGCCCGGCATCGGCAGGAAGAGCGCTCAGCGGCTCGCGTTCCACCTTCTGAATGTGGAAGAAGCCGATGCGGTCCGTCTCGCCGAGGCCATCAAGGTGATGAGGACGTCGGTTCAACTGTGTGAGCGATGCTTCAACGTGGCCGCGGAGGTCGAGTGTGCGATCTGTCGCGACGTGCGCCGTGATCCGACGGTGTTGTGCGTAGTCGAGCGGGCCCAGGACATTGCCGTGCTGGAGAAGACCCAGGAGTTCAGCGGGCGTTATCACGTGCTCGGCGGTGCCATCTCTCCCATCGAAGGCGTGGGCCCCGATCAGCTCCACATGCGCGAGCTCGTGGCCCGTGTCGAGGCCGAGAACGTGGAAGAGGTGATCGCCGCCACCAACCCGACCGTCGAAGGCGACACCACTGCCATGTACCTCAAGCGGCTGCTGGGGCCCCTTGGAGTGAAGGTCACCAGGATCGCCAGCGGCCTCCCCGTGGGTGGCGACCTCGACTACGCCGACGAGATAACGCTGGGTCGGGCGCTGGCAGGACGACGCGAGCTCTAGATGAGGGTCCTGGCGATCGAGCCGTACTACGCCGGCTCGCATCGAGCCTGGGCCGACGGGTACACCGCTGCGAGCCGCCACGACGTCACCCTGATCACTCACGATGCCCGTTTCTGGAAGTGGCGCATGCATGGGTCCGCCGTGACCATCGCCGAGATGTTGCGCACGACTGATGTCCCATCGCCAGACGTCGTCCTCGTCTCGGACATGACCAATGTGGCCGCTCTGCGCGGTCTCGCCGGCGACGTCCTCGGCGATGCCCACGTCGTGCTGTACATGCACGAGAACCAGCTGGTGTATCCCCTGTCGCCCCGCGACGAGCCCGACTTCACCTACGGCATGATCAATTGGGCTTCGATGGTGTCGGCCGACGAGGTGTGGTTCAACTCCCGGTTTCACCTCGACTCGGTGTTTGCGGCGCTGCCCCGGTTCCTGGGCCAGTTCCCGGACCATCGCCACGTCGGCCTCATCGATGACGTCGCCGCCACCTCACGAGTGATGCCCGTCGGGGTGGATCTCGCCGCCCTCCCGAGGTCCCACCGTGACGACGGGCCACCGATCGTGCTGTGGAACCATCGCTGGGAGTACGACAAGGGACCGGAGGAGTTCTTCGACGCTTGCAGAGCTGTGGCCGGGATGGGGGTTCCGTTCCGACTCGCCGCGTGTGGGGAGAGCTTCGGGAACGATGACCCCGTGTTCATGCAGGCAAGGGCAGATCTCGCCGACCACATCACTCACTGGGGGTTCGTCGACGACGTTGTCGAGTACCGGCGTCTCCTGACGTCGGCCGCGGTGACCGTGTCGACGGCGAACCAGGAGTACTGGGGCATCTCGGTCACGGAGGCGATCGCCGCCGGCGCCTTCCCCTTGCTCCCGAACCGGCTCGTCTACCCGGAACGGGTTCCTGAGTCGTGCCACGACGCCGTTCTCTATGAGCCTGGACAACTCGCCGCGCGGTTGGCGGAAGTCCTCGGCGAGGTTCCCGGCGTCCCAGCTGAACTGGCCTCCGCCGTTGCCGCTTCCGACTGGCAGTTCGTCGCCCGCCAGTACGACGATCGTCTCGAGGAATTGGTCGGAGACGCCGGCGTTCTTGTCTAAGCCTCCGTGATGGGGCAGGCTGTGGAGCGATCTGCCGGTCGGCGGGTCTCCACAAGACGGCGAGGGGTTCCATGTCATCACAACCGATCGTGCGCGCCGAGGGTGTCGTCAAGACCTTCGGTGACGTCCGAGCACTCGACGGAGTCAGCCTCGAGGTCGAGCGCGGGATCATCTACGGCCTGCTCGGACCCAACGGGGCAGGCAAGACCACCCTCATCCGGGTGTTGACCACGTTGCTGCAGCCCGACTCGGGCCGGGCCGAGGTCGCCGGAATCGACGTTCAGGGTGACCCGGTGGGGGCCCGCGGGAAGCTGGGCCTCGCCGGGCAGTTCGCTGCAGTCGACGACTATCAGACCGGTCGAGAGAACGTCGAGATGGTCGCCCGGCTCTACAACCTGTCCGCCTCGGACGCAGCTCGACGAGCTGACGAGGTTCTCGAGCGCATCCATCTCAGCGATGCTGCCGATCGCCTGGTGCGGACCTACTCGGGCGGCATGAGACGCCGGCTCGACCTGGCCGCATCGCTCGTCGGCCGCCCCGACGTGCTCTTCCTCGACGAGCCCACCACAGGCATCGATCCGCGAAGCCGTCTCGACCTCTGGAACCTCATCCAGGACCTCGTCGAAGGTGGCACCACGATTCTCCTCACGTCGCAGTACCTCGACGAGGCCGATCGACTCGCCAGTCGGATCGGTGTCATCGATCAGGGCGTTCTGGTCACCGAGGGCACCCCGGTGGAGCTGAAATCCGCGCTTGGCGGCGACGTCATCGAGGTACACGTCAATGACGCCGACTGCAGTGAGGGTCGCCGGGCACTCGCCTCACTGTCAGATGAGGAGCCCACGTACGACGAGGCCGCCGGGATGCTGGCGATCCCGGCCACCGACGGTGCCGCCACCCTGTTGAGGGTCGTTCGTGCCCTCGACGACGCGGGGATCACTCCCAACGACGTAGCACTCAGGAAGCCGACTCTGGATGAGGTGTTCATGGCAGTCACCGGACACACCGCCGAGTCGGTGGCCGAACCGACCGAAGGCTCGAAGAAGAAACGACGCCGCGAGAGGAGCGCACAATGACCGCAACAGCAACAACCGCGCCGGTGCGTTCCCGTATCGGCATCCGTCAGGGTCTGAAGGACACCTGGGTCATCGCCAGGCGCAATCTTCTGCGCAACATTCGCTTGCCCCAGCTGCTGCTGTTCTCCACCGTCCAGCCCATCATGTTCCTGCTGCTTTTCAACTACGTGTTCGGCGGCGCGATCGGTCAGGCGATCCCCGCCGCTGCTGGTGGCGAGTACCTGAACTGGTTGATGCCAGGCCTGCTCATTCAGGTGGCAGCCTTTGGTTCTGGTCAGACCGCAATCGGGCTCACCGACGACCTGTCGAAGGGTGTAATCGATCGGTTCAGGTCTTTGCCGATGGCCCGCTCGGCTGTGCTCGCTGGCAGGACACTGTCGGACCTGATGCGCAGCGCGGTGATCATCATGCTCATGCTGACCGTCGGGTTCCTCATCGGATTCCGCTGGCAGACCGATGTGTTCGGGAT
>JABDMN010000226.1 GCA_013001485.1 Acidimicrobiia bacterium | reverse complement strand
GAAGACGGCTGCGAAGAAGACGGCTGCGAAGAAGCCTGCCGCCAAGAAGACGGCTGCCAAGAAGACGGCTGCGAAGAAGCCGGCCGCGAAGAAGACGGCTGCGAAGAAGCCAGCTGCCAAGAAGGCGGCAGTCAAGAAGCCGGCCGCCAAGAAAGCGGCTGCGAAGAAGCCAGCTGCGAAGAAGCCTGCCGCCAAGAAGCCTGCTGCCAAGAAGACGACGGCGAGAAAGCCTGCAGCGAAGAAGGCGACGGCGAAGAAGCCTGCAGTGAAGAAGCTCGCGCCCAAGAAGCCGGTCAAGGTGCCGTTCAAGGTCGGCGACAAGGTCGTCTACCCACATCACGGAGCAGCGACGATCGTCAAGAAGGAGAGGATCGAGTTCGCTGGAGAGAAGCAGGACTACTTCGTCCTCGAGCTCGCTACCGATCAGCTGACCGTGCGGGTCCCCACCGTGAATGCGCTCGAACTCGGCGTCCGCCCGGTGATCTCTCAGAACGTCGCCCGCAAGGTGTTCGCCACCTTCCGGCAGGACCCGGAAGAGGCTGGGTCCAATTGGAGTCGCTGGTACAAGCTGCTCACCGAGAAGATCAACTCAGGTGACATCTTCCAGGTTGCCGAGGTCATGCGTGACCTCACCTACGCCCAGCAGCTCAAGGGAATCTCGCCCGCGCTCAAGCGGATGCTGGCCAAAGCCCGTCTCATCATCACGTCGGAGCTTCGTTTCGCTCTGAAAATCGATGAGGAGGAAGCCATCAAAAGACTCGAGAGAGCGCTTCCGAAGGTCGATATACCCGAAGAGGACTAAATCACCTTCTTCGGGAGTGCAATAGATGATCGTCGAAGCCATCAGGCTGCTCGTCACCCTTGCCACCACCGCGGTCGGCTATCAAGTTGGCACCAACTGGACACCGACCGACGTCGGTAGCGACGTGGGCACAATCACTGGATCCCTCGTTGGCGCCGGTCTCGGCTACGTCATCGGCGGTGTGCTGGGTCGCTGGGTGCGTCGGGGACTCGATCGAGCTCCGCAAGCCCTGGACCGCGCCACGGGACCGCAGCTGTTCGCCGGAGCCTTTGGTCTGATAGTGGGCGTCGTCGTCGGCGGAATCGTTGCGGTTCCCGCCGTGGCGCTGCTCCCATCGCTCGCCGGCTGGCCGATCGGAGCCCTCGTTGTTCTGGTGATGGCGGCATTTGGGGCCCGGGTGTTCTCTGCTCGTGCCCACGACCTCTTGTCCGCGGCTGGACTGCGCGAGCGAGACCCGCTGCGGCGCAGTGACACGTTTTCTGACGCCGAGCCTGGCTACCTCGTGGATTCGTCGGCCGCAATCGACGGCCGCATTCTCGAGCTGGCTCGCTCGAGTCTCCTCTCGGGGAGAGTGCTCGTTCCCGGCTTCGTCGTTGATGAGTTGCAGGCCATTGCAGACGCGGCAGACAAGCGCCGGCGGCGGGCTGGTCGGCGCGGCCTCGACATCCTCGACGCCCTCCGCGACGTTCCCCGCATCGAATTCTCGGTGCTCGAGGATTCAGTGCCTGAGCATGACGAGGTCGACGCCAAACTCCTCGCCCTCACCGCGCGGCTCGAGGGCGCTCTCATCACCACCGACCACAACCTTGCCCAGGCAGCGAGCCTTCGAGGGATCAGTGTCCTCAATCCGCACGCACTCGGTGAGTCGCTGCGGCCTGTCGTTGGTCAGGGCGACGAGTTGCAGATCACCATCGAGAAGGAAGGCTCCGAAGTAGGCCAAGGGGTGGGCTTCCTCGATGACGGCACCATGGTCGTCGTTTCCGACGGTGCGAGCCAGGTGGGCAACACGGTTGGGGTCGAAGTGATCAATAGCCTCCGCACCTCGGTGGGCCGCCTCCTCTTCGCCAAGATCGCCGCCTGAACCTCGTACCATCAGCCCATGGCCAGTCCGTGGGCGATCGTCGTTGCAGCAGGATCAGGAGTCCGTTTCGGCGGCCCGAAGCACCTCATCGAGCTCGACGGGGTCGAGCTGTTCCGCCGTTCCGTCAATGCAGTCGAACCATTCGTCGAACAGGTCGTCGTCGTTGGTGACGTCCCAGGGGGTATTCCCGGTGGAGGCCGGCGTCGCGACTCGGTCGAGGTCGGCCTCGCCGAGCTCCCCGATCATGTGGACTGGGTGTTGATACACGATGGTGCCCGCCCGCTTGCCCCCAAGGACCTGGTGCGCCGGGTTGTGGATGCGATCGACGACGGCGTCGACGCTGTCGTGCCCGCCATCCCGGTTCGTGACACCATCAAGCGGGCGGCCGACGGAGTCGTCGAGGCAACGATTGATCGTGACGGGCTCTTTGCCGCGCAGACTCCGCAGGCCGTCCGGGTAGAGGCTTTGAAGAAGGCACTGGCTGACTCCCCCGACGACGCAACCGATGACGCCGGTCTCATCGAGAGAATCGGTGGAGTGGTGAGGCTCGTCGCCGGCGACCCTCGCAACATCAAGATCACCTACCCCGAGGATCTCGCGGTAGCTGCCGCACTGGCGGGCTTCCTGTGAGGTCTGGAGTTGGCTTCGACGCCCATCAGTTCAGCTCGGAGGGACCGCTGATCCTTGGTGGCGTGGTCCTGGACGGCGATCGGGGGCTGGCAGCGACATCAGACGGTGATGTGGTGGCGCACGCCATCGCAGATGCGTTGTTGGTTGCCGCCGCGCTGGGAGACCTCGGTCAGCACTTTCCCGAGGCGAGGTCCGAGGGTCTCGACTCGATGGACGCCTTGCGCCAGGTGGTCGGCATGCTCGCGGGGGCGGGAGCCGCTCCACATAACGTCGACGTCACGGTGATCTCACAGTCGGTCCGTATCGCCCCGCACCGGGTCGAGATGGAGCGGGCAATCGCCGGAGCCATCGGGCTCGAACTAGGTGATGTATCGGTGAAGGCGACGACCACGGATCACATGGGAGCCATCGGACGCGATGAGGGCATTGCCGTGCTCGCAATCGCCACCGTCGAGTCCGCCTAGGTCAGTGCAGCGACTGCAGCCGCCACATCGTTGCTGATCACCACATCGACCTCCCAGCTGGCCAGCAGCTGCAGCATCTTTGGGTCGTCGACCGTCCAAACGACGACAACCAGGCCGGCGTCGTGGATGGCGGCAACGGTGTCCCTCTCGAGCGATGACCAGTGCGGGTGAAGGGCCCAGATGCCGGCCGCAGCCGCGTCGACCAGCACGTCGGTGATCACCACGCCGGGAGGGAGCAGCAAGCCTCGTGCGACCTGTGGGCTGGCAGCGCCCACAGCGGCAACCGTGGCCGGATTGAATGACGAGACAACGATGCCGGCACGGTTGGTGACGAGAGCCGCGACCATCCCGGCCACGTCATCGTCCGGATCCCAGTCCGGGTCGGACGGTGAGTTCTTGATCTCGACGTTGACGATCGAGCCCGAGCATGCGTCCAGTGCGTCCTCGAGACCAGGCACGTGGTCGGGGAGATCGGCGGCCCGTGTCTCAATGATCGGCCCCACGCCCTCGATCACGGCATCGTGATGAACGACGAGCATGCCGTCGGACGTCCGGCGAACGTCGAGCTCCACACCAGCCCCTCCCTGCTCGATGGCAAGTTGGAAGGCCTCGATGGTGTTCTCCGTGGCGTGGGCCGATGAGCCCCGATGTCCGAGCACGATGGGGTGGTCGGGGAGCGAGGGTGTCATGTGCGTGGCTCCAAGCTCGATAGCATCGGCTGACTCATGCAGGTATTCAACACGTTGGGCCGAGAACGGCAGGCCATCACCCCGAGAGTTCCCGGTGTCGTGACGATGTACGTGTGCGGGCCCACCGTTCAGACATCGCCGCACCTGGGCCACGGCCGTGCCGCCGTCGTTTTCGATGTGATCCGCCGCTTCCTCGAATGGGAAGGTTTCGAGGTCACGTACGTCCAGAACGTGACCGACGTCGACGACAAGATCATCAACGCCGCCCATGAGCAGGGGGTCAGTAGCGACGTGGTGGCTGCCAGGTCACTCGCCGAGTTCACCGAAGGCTATCGACGACTGGGTGTGAAACCACCAACAATCGAGCCAAAGGCCACCGAACACATCGATGGGATGGTCGACATGATCCAGGCGCTGATCGACGACGATCACGCCTATGCCTCTGGTGGGGATGTGTACTTCGCGGTGCGATCGTTTCCCGAGTACGGCAAGCTCTCTGGCCGGCGCATCGACGAGCTCGAGTCAGGGGCGCGGGTCGATCCTGGCGAACACAAGCGGGATCCCCTCGACTTTGCCCTGTGGAAAGGGGCCAAGCCCGGCGAGCCGAGTTGGGACTCGCCATGGGGCCCAGGTCGACCCGGGTGGCACATCGAGTGCTCCGCCATGGCCCGGGAGTACCTCGGTGAAGGCTTCGACATCCATGCCGGCGGCATCGATCTGATATTCCCCCACCACGAGAACGAGGTAGCTCAGGCCGAGGCAGCACATCCCGATGCACCGTTCTGTCGCTACTGGCTGCACAACGGCATGGTGAATCTCGGTGGAGAGAAGATGGCGAAGTCCACGGGGCATGTGGTCGGGCTGCTCGAGACGCTCGACACCCACCCCCCGACGGCAGTGCGTCTGTTCTATCTCCGCACGCACTACCGCAAGCCTGTCGAATTCACGTCGGAGTCGATACACGACGCGGTGGCGTCTTTGGAACGTCTGTGGTCGTTCCGACGCCGCGTTCCCGGACCGGTCGAGGGGGCCTCCGACCCAGGGCTGATCGAGCGGTTCCGCACTTGCATGCACGATGACTTCGATGTGGCAGGGGCACTGGGTGTCGTGTTCGACGCGGTTCGAGAGGGCAACCGTCTCCTCGATGCGGGCGAGGGCGCTTCAGCCATCGTCGCGGCCTACGACGAGATGACCGGAGTGCTCAACCTTGCCCAGCCCGAAGCCGGGCTCGACGATCTCGCTTCGTCACTCAGTGCCGTGGCCGGACGATTCGGCATGGCTCCGGATCTCGCTCCGGAGGCCACGGTCGACGCGCTCGTCGATCGTCGTCAATCGGCGAAAGCGGACAAGGACTGGGACACTGCCGACGCCATCCGGGATGGGCTCGCCGCTCTCGGAATCGTCGTCGAGGACACTGCTGATGGCGCTCGCTGGCATCGGCGCTGATCTCGAGGGCGTCCACGCCGTCTCCGCCGCCCTTGAGGCCGGTCGGGTCACTCGGATCGTCGTCGAGCACTCCCGCCAGGGAGAGCTGGACCATCTTCTACGACGGGCCCGGGCTTCCGGAGTCACTGTCGACACCATCGACGACGTTCGGCCGCTGGCGCGGACCGGTGCCCCGCAAGGCATCGTCGCCGAGGCGACGCCCATTCCACCGCTTGGCCTCGACGAGCTGCTCAACCAGACCCCGGACCCCGCCGCGCTGGTCGTCTTCGATCACCTGACGGATCCCCGCAACGTCGGCGCCATCGCACGTACCGCCTGGGCCGCCGGCGTCGGGGGGCTCGTCGTATCCGGGCGCCGATCCGCACCGCTCGGAGCAACCGCCTTCAAAGCCGCAGCAGGTGCCCTCGAGAATCTCCGGATCAGCGAGATCAGCTCGGTGGCCGATGCCATCGAGCACCTCCGCCGCCGCGAGGTATGGACGGTCGGACTGGCCGGCGATGCCGAGACCACCCTGTACGACACCAAGCTCTTCACCGAGCCCGTCGCCATCGTGATCGGCGCCGAGGGCAAGGGGCTGTCGCGGCTTGCCGCAGAGCGATGCGATCAGTTGGTGTCGATCCCGATGGCGCCCGGGCCGGAGAGCCTCAACGCGTCGGTGGCGGCAGCGCTTGCCATGTACGAGCTGGCTCGGGCCCGCGGCTGGGTAACCTGACGAGCCGTGCTGGCGTAGCTCAGTTGGAAGAGCAGCCGCCTTGTAAGCGGCAGGTCGCGGGTTCGAATCCCGCCGCCAGCTCCCACCAGTGGGGATGGATATGGGCACCTTTCTGCTCGTTCTGTTGATCTTTGCCTTGCGCGTCGTCGACGTGTCGCTCGGCACTTTGCGCATCGTGATGCTGTTGCGCGGCATGCGGGCGGTCGCCGGCATTCTCGGCTTCTTCGAGTCATTGACGTGGGTGCTCGCCGCGGTGCTCGTCATCGACAACCTCGACTCGCCGTTCAAGGTGGTTGCCTTTGCGGCCGGGTTCGCCACGGGCACCGTGCTCGGATCGACGATCGAGCGCTGGCTCGCCCTCGGCAAGCGCATCCTGCGAGTGGTGACCTCGGTGGACAGTCCGGACGTTGCCCCGGCATTGCGTCGCCTCGGCCATGGCGTGACGGTCGTCAACGGCGAAGGGCTGCAGGGAGACGTTCGGATTGCCTTCTCGGTGATACCCCGTCGGGAGTACCCGGAGGTATTGGAACGGATCCGGGCGCTCAACCCTGATGCCTTCGTCACGGCGGAGGACATCGACACGCCGCGCCTGGAGCGGCGCCGGTCGCTCTTGCGCCGCTAGCGAAATCCCCAGTCGTGTCACAGGCGCTGGATACATTGGCGCCGTGCTCAGCGATCGTGATACTGCAATCCTCGAATTCGAGGAGTCCTGGTGGTTGTTTCCCGGCCCCAAGGATCGATCGATCCGCGAGTACCTCGGGATGAGCGCTACCCGCTACTACCAGGCTCTGCGGCGTCTCATGGATGATGCCGATGCCTGCGAGGCCCATCCCATGGTGATCTACCGCTTGCGGCGGGTGCGCGACGGGCGGCTCGCCCGAGCGTCCCAGCGACTCGGCGACGGCTGATGGCGACACGCTCCGAGTTGTCCGGGCTGATTCGCCGGGTGGGTCTCGGCTCGTGGTCCGTGCTCGGTGTTCTATTGCTTGCCTGGGTCTTCATCTGGGTGCTCGTGCGCATCCAGGTACTCATCGCACCGATCGTGCTGTCGGTGGCCCTCATCTACATTCTCAACCCCCTCGTGAAGCGGCTGGAGGGTCGGTCGATGCCGCGCCCGCTCCGGGGCAAGCTGCCCAGGTGGCTGGCGGTCGTCATCGCCTACCTCGCCTTCACCGGGCTTTTGGTGGGCATCGGGTTCATCGTCGGTCCCCAGATCGCCTCCCAGACGTCAGATCTGACCTCTGACTTCCCGCAGGTGTACGAGGACGCCCGGATTCAGATACAGGATCTGCTCGATGGGGCAGGTCTCGACAGCGTCGTGATGCCCACCTACGACGAAGCAGCCGATCTCCTCGCCGATCTCCGCAACCAGGAGGAGATCGTCTCTCAGGCGCTCACTCGCCTCGGTGACTTCACACTGGGGCTACTCGAGGCGTTGCTCGTGTTCTTCCTCGTCCCGGTGCTGGCTTTCTACGTGCTTCTCGACCTGCCTCGCCTCCGCGAAGAGACCGTCGCGCTGCTTCCCGATTCGGCTCGCGAGGAAGGAGTCCACGTCGGCCGCCAGATCAACCATGCGCTGGGGGGATTCCTACGAGGCCAGCTGTTCGTTGCGCTCATCGTTGGCGTTCTGATGAGCATCGGGTTCTTCATCATCGACCTCCCGTTCTGGCTGATTATCGGGATGGTCGCCGGTCTCTTGAACATCATCCCCTTCGTCGGTCCTTGGGTCGGTGGGGGGCTCGGAGTGCTCGCCGGTCTGGCGGCTGCGGACGTGACCACGGCTCTGCTTGCCGGCGTCGTGGCCCTGGTCGTCCAGCAGATCGACAACAACTTCATCAGCCCCACAGTGCTGCGAGCAACGGTGCGGCTCCACCCCGCCGTGATCATCCTGGTTTTGCTGGGTGGTGGTGCCGTTGCCGGCATCTGGGGCGTGATTCTCGCCGTGCCGGTCGCAGCCATCGTCAAGATCGTCTCCGGCCACATGTGGCGGACACGAATCCTCGACCAGTCGTGGCACGAGGCTGGCGAAGCGATGCTGGTGTCTGTCGATGCCGAGTCGACCCTGTTCGGTCGGCTCCGCAAGCAGCTCGACGAGGAGGAGTGAGCGCCTAAGCGGGCGGGAACTCCGGTTCGTCATCTGTGAGCTCATCGGCGGCTTCGCCTGCCGCTTGGGACACCTCATCGGTCGGTGCGTCTGCTGCTTCGACCAGGTCGTCGGTCACTTGCGCGGCAGCCGTCTCGGCTTCCTCGGCCACCATCGCCACCGGCTCTGCCGCTGCCGTCGACGGCTCAGGTGTGACCGTCTCCGACACGACGGCGCCCGAATCCGTCGGCTCGGGTGCACCCGTGTCCAGCCAACTCGACGGTGGCGCCGATTCGCCGGTAGCGGCCAGTGCTTCGACGGACTGATTGCGACGAGTGGCGAGCACGATGGCTACCACGAGGGCGGCAATAATGAGCAAGCCGATGATCAGGATCATCGTCCAGGGGAATCCGCCACCGCTCAAGTCCGACGTCGCCTGGAGTGTCAGAGGGGCTCCCGACACGAGCGGCAGGTCCCATTCGAGAAGTCCGTTGGAGAGCACGCGGTCTGCGTTGTGTGACGTGACTTCACCCGGCATTCCGACCTGGAAGTGGATGCCGAAGACTTCGTCGAGGTCGAAGCCCTCCGGAACCTGATCGGCTGGAATCTCTCCCGTGTCGAAAGCCTCAGAGGTGTCAACGTCGGCGTTCAGGGTGACGATGTCGCCATCGATGGAGAAGTCGAACGTCTCGAATGGGCTGTCGGGGCCGAAAACCTCGGCTTCGAGCGACGGCGCGTCGGTGAAAGGCACTGACGCCCCGAAGAAGCGCAGGCCATCGCGTTCGAACTCCTCGACCTGCCCTCCAGGCACATCCGCGTTGAACTGTTCGGCGAGTGTGTTGAACTCGAACTCACCGTCGGACCCGAGGGCGAGGAGTTGCTCCATCTCTTCGTCGAAGCCCATCTCGAAGTTGAACTCGCCGGTCCCGTCTTCCTCGAAGTCGAAGATGAAGTTCGCCTGCATCTCGCACGCCGACAACAGAAGGACGAGAACGATCGCCAGTCGCCACAGCTTTCTCATACGCACCTTTTCCCGGGGTCTCGATGGTACGCATCGGCAAGGACAACGACGAGATTTAGCCTGCGGAGATGAATGAAGCCTCTGCACGCCTGATCGATGCATTCCTAGCGGCCTTCCCGGAGTACGTCCGTGGGGTGGCCGGGACCCGGGGGTGGACGGAGACCGATCTCGGGGAGGCCATCAATAGCGCCGTCACCTGGCTCCGCACGGAGCTCAACGCGCTTCTGAGCCAGCCATTCGGCGACCAGCGGCGCAGCCCGCTTGAATTGACCCAGGAGGCGACTGCCATTGTTGGGGAGGCTCTCGCTGCGGCCGGACTCGAGCCGCCGCAGCGGGACGAGGCTGTGGCCCAGGCCCTTCCCGGCGACGTCTACGGCCTGGCTCCTGCCTCGTCGGCGGAGCTGGGAGAGGAGGCGTGGGAGGCGCACATTGCCTGGGGAGTCGCCAAGGCACAGGCGATGAAGGCACAGGCC
>JABDMN010000201.1 GCA_013001485.1 Acidimicrobiia bacterium | reverse complement strand
GGCGTGCACCGCAGGGGCGGTGCCGAGCTGGTCGATCACCTCCCAGGCCGCTGTCTGCTGGCCATCGATTCGATAGGGGTTGAGCGAGTTGACGAGCGCCACGTCGTGACTGGACGTGAGCTCGAGCACAACGGCAAGCGCGTCGTCGAAGTTGCCATCGATCGGCACGACCGTCGCGCCGTGGGCGATCGCCTGGGACAGCTTGCCTCGAGCGATCTTGCCCGCTGGCAGCACGACGAAACACGCGATGCCGGCGCGGGCCGCGTACGCCGCAGCAGAGGCCGACGTGTTTCCGGTCGATGCGCAGGCGATAGCCCGGGCACCTGACTCGATCGCCTTGGAAACAGCCAGGGTCATCCCACGGTCCTTGAACGACCCGGTGGGATTGGTGCCTTCGTACTTCAGGAACACCTCTCGCGAAACGAGTCGACCGATCTCAGGGGCAGGGATGAGCGGGGTGTGTCCTTCGCGCAACGTCACGACCGGGGTGTCGTCCGCCACCGGGAGACGATCGCGGAACTCCTCGATGAGGCCACGCCAAGCACTCATGCTTCGTCGCTGACCACACGGATCACCGCAGCCACCTCATTCACGACATCGAGGGCGTCGACGGCTTCGACGGCCTTGCGCTGATTCGCCTCGGCCGCACCGTGGGTGATGAGCAGGAGGGATGCCGTGTCGTCGCGGCCCTCCTGACGAACGGACATGATCGAAACCCCGGCATCGCCGAAGGCGCCGGCGACCCTTGCGAGCACGCCGGGTGCGTCGACGACGAGAAGTCGCACGTACCACTTCGTGGAGATGTCACCGAAGTCGACGATGTCGCCCGGAGAGAACCTGATCCGTGGGGCGACCTGGGCCCCGGCGAGGATTTCGCGTGCCGCATCGATCACGTCGCCGAGTACCGCAGATGCCGTCGGCTCTCCCCCGGCTCCGGGCCCGGCGAACAGCAGTTCCTCGACCGCGGGACCCTCGACGTAGATGGCATTCGTCGCACCGCGTATCGCGGCGAGTGGATGGTCGGTGGGGATCATCGCCGGATGCACCCTGGCGTTCACTCCCGTTCCGTGACGCTCGGCGATCCCCAGCAACTTGATGGTGTACCCAAGGTCGCGCGCTGCCTCCATGTCGGCCGGCGCCAGGCGGTCGATGCCCTCGTGGTGGACGGCGTCGAAGCCAACCCAGGTGCCAAAGGCAAGGCTTGCGAGAATCGCGGCTTTCGAAGCAGCGTCCGCTCCTGAGACGTCGGCGGTGGGGTCTGGCTCTGCGTAGCCCAGGCGTTGTGCCTCAGCGAGTGCTTCGGGGTACGACTCGCCGCCCTCCATCTGGGTGAGGATGTAGTTGGTGGTGCCGTTGACGATGCCCATCACCCGCGTGATCTGCTCTCCGGCCAGCGTCTCGGCGAGAGGGCGGATGATCGGGATGCCCCCTCCCACGGCGGCCTCGTACAGCAACGGGACACCTGCGGATTCGGCAGCAGCGATCAACTCCGGGCCGCGGGCCGCGATGAGAGCTTTGTTGGCAGTAACCACCGGCTTGCCGGCGGCAAGAGCACGGGCCACGAAGTCGCCCGCAGGGTCCTCGCCGCCCATCAGCTCGACGACCAGCGCCACGTCGGGGTTGTCGATGACGTCTGCCGGGTCAGTGGTGATGACGCCGTCTTCGACCGTGAACGCTCGATCCTTCGATGCGTCGCGTACGGCGACCTTGACCACGCGAAGGTCGAGGCCCGTCTTGGCCGAGATCGCGCTTTGATCGTCGACGAGGCGCCTGATGAGGGTCCCGCCGACGGTGCCTGCTCCAAGGAAACCGATGCCGATGGTGGTGTTCATATCGGGGCGAGATGGTACAGATGGAGCGCAGCGTTTCCGCCGATACCGCCACATCGGCAGCTCCCCCGTTGTGGCCGCCCACTCGACCATTCCCCGACCTCGATCGGTGACAGGTGGCGGCCACCGCCCGACGGAGTGCCCTAGTTGCGGGCTCATCACCTCCCATACCCTCGGGCCAGGCCAACGCCCCGCCACTGGGGCGCGCTCGCGAGGAGGATTGAATCAATGGTTTCGGCGATCACAGACAAGGGATGGCAGGCGTGGACCGCAGCTGCTCTGGTGATTCTGGTTGGGGTGGTGTTCATCTTCTCGGTGTTCTCCAACAACCTGTTCGAGGTGGGGCCGGCCTTCGAGGATCTCATCGACGACTTCCGTCCGATCCTCACCGATGAGTCCCTGGACACCGCCGACGCAGACGTCGCCGGTCTCGGTGCCGTAGCGACTGAGTTCGAGACGGCAGTCGTGCCGGGCATGGCCCAGGCACTGCAGATGACGCCTCAGGACTTCGGGGCCATGATGCAAACGAACTTCCCCGCGGTCGCGACGGGCGCCGCTGCGCTTCCTGACATCGAGACCCAGTTCTCTTCCGTGCTGGGGACATTGAGGGCAGAGCAGGATCGATTCGCCTCTGCCGACGCCATCCCCACCGAGGATCTCCCCGCAACGACGGTGCCGTGGGGACTGTTCCTCGCAGGCATCGCGACTCTGCTCGTCGGGGGCTACATGATCTACAAGATCAAGATGGGCTCGATGGTCGCTATGGGCCTGGGCGTGGTTCTGGTCGTGGTGCCTTTGCTCCTGTCGCTGGTGGGTAAGGCTGGCGATGCGGACGAGCTGAACGAGAACCTGGAACCCGTCTACACCCAGGAGCTGGTCGACGGCGCCAAGGGCGCCCTGCAGGTGGTCGGCGCAATGGGGACGGAGATGCAGACGGCGATGCTGCCGACCCTCGCGACGCAGCTCGAAATGGCACCCGACCAGCTGAACGCGTTCCTCGGCGAGAACTTCCCGGCGACTGCCGGCGTCCTCGCCAACCTCGATGAGGTATCGCAGCGATTCGATGGCCTGGTGACCACCTTCGACGAGAACCTCGACAACTACGAGGTGTTGAAGCCGGTCAAGTTCACCCCGATCATCTGGACGATCATCATCGGCGGCGTTGCTCTTATCGCCCTCGGTGCTTGGGGCTTCGTCACAGCCCGGAAGACCTGACGGGAACCCCCCGAATAAGCGAGAAGGGCGCCTGCGGGCGCCCTTCTCTCGTTCCCGACCGTCAAACGTCGCGCGAGAGCAGGTCGTCCATCGTCTCTCGTCTCACGACGAGCTCGGCCTGGCCTTCGGCAACGAACACGACGGCAGGGCGAGGCACGAGGTTGTAGTTGGACCCCATGGAGAAGCCATAGGCGCCTGTCACTGGTGTCGCCAACAGATCGCCGACCGCTATGTCCGTGGGAACGGAGGCGTTCGAGACGATCACGTCACCCGATTCGCAGTGCTTGCCGACTACCCGCACCTCGAGGTCGCGATCTGCCATGACATCTCGTGGCAGAAACGCTTCATAGCCCGACCCGTACAGCACCGGGCGGGGGTTGTCGCTCATCCCACCGTCAACGCTCACATACGTGCGGACGCCGTCGATCCGCTTGATGGTCCCCACCGTGTACACGGTGATCGATCCAGTGGCCACGATGGCCCTCCCCGGCTCTGCCGTGATCCGGGCGCGAATCCCGGCACCCTGACAGGCGTCGTGGACGACCTTGCCCCACTCGGTGATTGATGGCGCCGTTTCCCCGGCGACATAGGCCACGCCGAGGCCGCCGCCCACGGATAGCTCAGGCAGGTCCAGGGAGTTCACGAACGGAGCCAGGGCTCCGATGGCGCGCTCGAAGGAGTCGACGGCGAACACCTGGCTCCCGATGTGGGCATGAAGACCGACGAGATTCATCGCGGCGCTAGCCCGGGCTCGCTCGACGGCACGGTTCGCGCTCCCGGACTCAAGCCCGAAGCCGAACTTGGAGTCGGCGACTCCTGTGGTCAGGTACTCATGAGTGTGGGCGTCCACCCCAGGGTTCACACGCACCAGCACGTCGGGGACCGATCTGCCGCCTTCGACGATTGCCTCGATGCGGTCGAGCTCGTCGAACGAGTCCACCACGATCCGGGCAACGCCTCCGTCGATCGCCGCTTCGAGCTCCGCCGAGGACTTGTTGTTGCCGTGCATCACAAGCCTGTCGCCGGGTACCCCTGCCGACAAAGCCACGTGGAGCTCGCCACCGGTGGCGACGTCGAGGTGCATCCCTTCCTCGTGAGCAAGCCTCGCCATCGCTACGGACAAGAACGCCTTGGTGGCGTAGGCAACACCGTCACCAAAGGCAGCCACGGCCTCGCGGCATCTCGAACGCAGGTGGTCTTCGTCGTAGACGAACAACGGCGTCCCGAACTCGGCCGCGATGTCGGCAACCGGGACGCCAGCTACCGCCAGCGAACCGTCGTCGAGCACCGACGAGTTGTCGGGAAGGAGCTGCAGCGGCAGCGCGGACATCAGCTCACATCCGGGCCGGGACCTCGATGCCAAGCAGGTCGAGGAGCAGGGTGAGAGCGGCCAATGTCGTCTCCACCAGCGTCACCCAGGATGCTTGAACGATCGGATCGGACTCCGACAGGATGTGGCATTGCTCGTAGAACCGGTTGAACACTGCCGCGAGCTCGAAGGTGTACTCGGCGATGTGGTTCGGGGCTCTCGAGTCGAGCGACCGGTCGATGACTTCGGGGAGGCGAACCAGCTGGAGCATGAGGGCTTCGTCGCCGTCGTTGATTGGCGCGGCCGCTCGCCCTGGCTCGATGCCTTCCTCGGCGACCCTGCGGAGGATCGACTTGATGCGGACCGCTGCGTACTGGAGGTACGGGCCCGTCTTGCCGTCGAATGAGACGAAGCGGTCGAGATCGAACATGTAGTCGGATGCCCGGTGGTTCTGTAGATCGCCGTACTTGAGGGCAGCCAGGCCGACCTGGCGGGCGATGGCGAAACGCTCGTCCTTTTCCATGTCGGCGCCGAGATCCTGCGCCTCGATCCGCTTCATGGCGGCCTCGGTGACCATGTCGATGAGGTCCCTGAGCTTGAGGATCCCGCCCTCCCGAGTCTTGAACGGCCGCCCATCGGGTCCGTTCATCGTTCCGAACTTCACATGGTCGAGGACCATCGAGGCAGGAGCGACACCGAGCTTGCGCGCCGCCCGGAACACCTGCTCGAAGTGATCTGCCTGACGTGCGTCGACGACGTACCAGGCCTCACCTGCATCGAGCTCGTCGGCCCGGTAATCGACGGTGGCAACGTCAGTGGTCCCGTAGGTGTACGCCCCGTCAGACTTGGCGAGGATCAGCGGGGGCCATTCGCGATTGTCACCAGGCAGGTCGACGTGGACGACGAGCGCACCCTGGTCTTCGACGGCCACGCCCGCTTGCTGTCCGTTGCTGATGATCGGTGCGCACCGGTCGTGAACCGTGCTCTCCCCGAACCACAGGTCGAACTCGACTCCAAGGTCGGTGAAGTCTGCCCGCTGCGCTTCGAGGGACACGTCGTACAGGTGGCGCCACAGGTCGCGATACCCGGGGCGACCCTGCTGCAACTCGAGCGTTGCTTTGCGGGCGGCGGCCGCGAGTTCTTCATCCTCTTTGGCTCGGCGCGACACGTCCGGATAGATCTCCTGCAGGTCGTCGAGCGTGATCGGGATGTCGACGTTCTGTTCGGAGTCGTAGTCAGCTGCAAAGAAGGGCAGGTCCGGGTACCGCTCGGCGATACCCACGATGGTCTGACCCATCTGAGTGCCCCAGTCTCCAAAGTGGGCGTCACCCCAAACCCTGTGCCCAACGAACCGGGCTATCCGCTTCAACGAGTCGCCGATGATCGTCGCCCTGAGGTGGCCGACGTGCATCGACTTGGCGACATTTGGCCCTCCGTAGTCGACGACGATTGCGCGGGGATCGCCGGCCATCTGGTGGCCGACCCGCTCATCACCATGCATCGCCTCGATGGCGGCTGCCAACGCCTCCCCACTGATGGCGAGGTTGATGAATCCTGGTCCAGCGACAGACGTCTCGACAAACGTGGAAGGGTCGAGACGAGCGATAACGGCCTCGGCAAGGTCACGCGGGTTTCGGCCCAGGGCCTTGGAGGCTCCCATTGCCCCGTTGCACTGGAATTGGGCGAGCTCAGGTCGTTGCGATGGGACAACCTGGCCGGCTGATGCGTCGGCACCTTCGGCCACGAAGGCATCGCCGACCAGCGCTGTGAGACGTTGCAGAAGTGACATCGCTCACGAGGATAGGGGTGCCCCAGACAGGCAACGGCGATGGTGTCGGATCGAGCGCCCCAGGCAGGATTCGAACCTGCGCACCCGGCTCCGGAGGCCGGTGCTCTATCCCCTGAGCTACTGGGGCAACGGCCCGTCAGCGTAGTCGGCACCCATTCGGGGCGAACGGGCCCAGGCCCCAGCTAGGGAGCGAGCTGCGAGATCGATCCGATGGTCTCGACGGCGAGCATCGCTGCCTCGTCGGCGTTGATCTGGCCCTCGATTCGCCATCCGTAGCCCCCTTGGTCCCACAGTGCGTAGCCCCGTTGCCCATTCGTCGTTTCGCCGACGAGGATCGGGCGATCACCTGCCACCAGTCGCGGCTGCGGAATGGAGGCCGGGAAGTCTGGGACGACGAGGCCGTCGCCCCAGAATGCATAGAGAAAGAGGCGAGGCTTGAAGACCTGGGCTTCTCCCGGACGGCGCACCACCGTTGCCTCACCCTCGATCCCGGACAGCAACGCGACGAGCTGGTCGTCAGTCACCGATGACAGGTCGAGGGGGACCTCGTATCGGCCGTACAGATCGTCGAACGAGGCGACCATCGGGATGGATGCTGCGACCTCCAGCAGCGTGTCTGGGGGGATGGTTCCTCGGTTGGCCACCACCACGTACACGAACGCCCTGAGATAGCCGACTTCGTTGTAGTCGCCCTGATCGAGCCACACGCCTCCGTGGTCGTCGCCCGTGGGATTTGGCGCATCGAGGCCGACCAATCCGGCGCCCTCGAGGCTCACCTGCACCCACGACGCGCTGTCATTTGGGTCGCAGAATCGATCACCGACAGCGGAATCGTCGAGAGCGCGACATAGCTCCCATCCAGCCGGTAGCAGCGTCGGGTGGTACAGCACAGGAGGGTCGGGCGCCACCACCTCGAGCTGGACCGAGGCCACCGTTGAAGACGTCGATGCGATGGACTCGTCTGTCGTTGTGGGAACCGCAGAACCTGCGCTGCCGTCGCCAGAGAGCACCCACCATGACAGGCCACCGACGAGGACCGCGATAGCGACTACTCCAAGGGCACGGAGTGGCATATTCGGGCGAAGATCCCGCTCAGGAAGTGGAGAGGTGAGCAGCGAGTCGTCGAACAGATCCGGCACAGGCCGCCACCCTATTCGTCCTCCTGCCGTTCACTACGCCGCAGGCCACCCGACCGTCACGAGATGCGCCAGATGACGAGCAGATCCATCGTGACCGCAACGGCAACATGGAGAAACACTCCGGGGACGAACGACCGCGATCGCAGCGCCAGCCAGCCGAGCAGGAAGCCGGCGACGATGGCCGCAAACGCTTCCGGCATCGGTTTGCCGAAGTGGATCATTGTGTACGGCACCACCATCACGGCAATGGCCGGCCACCGGCCAACGACAGGGGCGAGGCCGAACAGCAGGAAGCCGCGGAAGAACGCTTCGACGCCGAGAAATTGAAGCGCATACCCGCTCTCGTACACCCAGAAGGCGAGCCCACCCTCGGCTGCTTGTCGATAGAAGGGGTAGTACGACTCGAACGTATCGAGAGACGAGGCCCACAGCAGCACGGGCACCATCGCGACGTAGGCGGCCAGGTACGGCCAGGCGTGAACCATGACGCCGCGGATCCGAAACCCGAATTCGGCGGGCCGCGCTCCGATCACCCACACCACGATTCCCAACGGGACCAGAACCCGCAGCACTATCGACGTCACGCCCCAATAGGCATATGCCAGGACACCGGGGTATTCGGCCAGGCGGCCCCCGATCCGGGCTTCAAACCAGTCCGGGAGCCCCGAGGTGTTGTAGAAGGCCGGCCGACCGAAGTAATAGAAGACCGTCAGCAACAGGACGCCGGTCGTCAGGACCACGACGATGCGGCGTGAGTCGGGTCGATTCTCAGTGAGCGTCGCCATCGCCCGCATCGTATGCGACGCCGCCGTACAATGGTTTTCGCGGTCTCGGGAGGGTTTTCGATGCGACCGATTTGGAAAGGTGCGATCACGTTCGGGCTCGTCACGATCCCGGTCGGGTTGTTCGCCGCTACCGAGGACAAGCGGCCCAAGTTCAAACAGCTTCGCGAGAGCGATCACTCGGCGATCAAGTACAAGCGAGTCGCCGAAACCGACGGCACCGAAGTGCAGTACGAGAACATCGTGAAGGGCTACGAGTTCGAGAAGGGCCGTTTCGTCGTCTTCTCGTCAGGTGAGCTTGGCGACATCATGAAGGGCGTGGCCGGGGGCACCGTCGACGTGAAACAATTCGTGCCGGCTTCTGACATCGACCCGATCTACTACCGCACCAGCTACTACCTGGCTCCCGAAAAGACCGGGCTCAAGGCCTACAAGATCCTGCTCGCCGCTCTCGAGGAAGGCGCCATGGTCGGCCTCGCCAAGGCGGCAATCCGTGAACGCGAATACCTCGTGACCCTTCGCGCCGACGAGGGCGTACTGGTTATGGAAACCATGTACTGGCCCGACGAGATTCGTGAGCCCGCCTTCGAAACCCTCCAGGAGGAGGTCGAGGTGACCGGCGACGAGGTGAAGATGGCCCAGATGCTCATCGACAACCTCACGACGGGCTTCGACCCGTCGGAGTGGAACGACGAGAGCAGAGAGGCCATTGAGGCCGCAGCCCAGGCCAAGGTCGACGGCCAGGAGATCGTGGCCCCCGAGGCGCCTCAGCCCACGGGCGTCGTCGACCTCATGGAAGCCCTGAAGGCCTCAGTCGAGGCCACAAAGGCGCAAAAAGCCGGCTGAGCTTCAGTTTCCGGGGACCACCGCCGATAACCTCCCCGTGCTGATCATGCAGATTGTCGCCGTACTAGCAACCTTGTCAGTCATGGCTCTTTCCGTCGGGGTCCTATCGGATATCCGCCGCCAGGAGGAGCAGCTGGTCACGGCGCCACAGTTCACGCTGGTCGTCCCCGAGGACGACGTCATCGATCTGGCGAGCTGAGCGTCACACGCTCGAGGGGGGTGGGTCTTCCACCATCGGTGTGTCTTCGACGCGCTCGAATTCGGTCTCCCATCGCACGTCAGCGGGCAGATCACCCGTGAACCCTTTGAACGTTGGAGCCCGCAGCCTGCCGGCCGAGGTGACCTCCTTGTAGCGGATCGCAGCGACGAGCTGAGGGGCAACCCAGACGGCCCCCGGTGGGAGTTCGTCCGGGATGAACGGGGATCGATCGACGGCCATCTCGTCGAGTGCTGCACGGATCAGCTGCAGCGATCGCTCGTCGAACCCCGTCCCCACCTGACCAACCCACCGCAGGCCGGCGTCGGTGTGGAGACCGACCACCAGTGAGGCGAACGAATCGGAGCGGCCACCCTCCCCCGGCAGGTACCCGCCCACGACAGCCTTGACGTGCTTCCAGTTGGCAACTTTGCGCCAGTCCGGGGACCGAGCTCCTGACCGATAGAGCGACGCCGCACGCTTGGCGACGATGCCTTCGAGATCGCGTGACTGCACGAACTCCCACAAGGGCCCGGAGTCAGCGACCACCTCCGATGGCGCGCACGGTGCTGGCAGGTCGAGGTTCTCCAGCCGGGCTCGCCGCTCGGTCCACGGCAAGTCGATCAGCGGTTCATCGAGGTGAAGCAGGTCGTAGACCACGAGCGATACGGGCACCTGGCCGACGGCGGCGGCGATCCGATCGTGGCCGTGGAGGTTCATCCGCGCTTGCAGCAGCTCGAAAGATGGTCGGCCGCCGGCATCGAGGGCGACGATCTCACCGTCGAGGACGGCTGGGCCAGGGAGCCGGATCCCTGCCAGCTCCGGATAGCGACTGGTCGCATCGTTGCCACGGCGAGACATCACCTTCACGTCGTCACCGTCGACGTAGACCAGAGCACGCACACCGTCCCACTTGATCTCGAAGCGCCAGTCCGGGTCCTCGAACGGGCTGGGCCACGGCGTGGCCAGCATCGGCTGGTACGTAGGGACGGCGCCGGTCATTCCCCCAGTGCTTCTCGCACCAGGCGGTTGACGAGACCCCCGTCCAGTTCGGCGCCGGATTTCATGACCGTTCCGATCACCCGACCCGCCTGCTTGGCATCATCGACACCGAGCTCGGCGATCGTCGACTCCACGAGAGCCTTGGTCTCATCCTCACCGAGGGTCTTGGGGAGCCAGCGCTGCAAGTACGCCAACTCGAAATCGGCCTGGGCAAGGCGGGTTTCGGCCACCTCGCCCATCTCGGCGTACTCATCCCGAGCCTTCCCCACACGCTTCACGTACGTGCCGATGACCTTGAGGAACAGCTCGTCGTCGACGTCACCGGAGAAGCCGGGAGCGGTCTTGGCCGCCGACACTTCTGACTGCACCGAACGGATGACGTCCAGGCGCTGGCGGTCCTTTGCCTTCATGGCTGTAGTGAGCTCTTCGCGGAGCTCGGATTCGATGCTCATGAGCCGGAGGGTAGTTCTTCGCGACCTCGGAAAAACTCGTTGCGTAGCCCCGGCCATACGCGTACAGTTCCGCCGTCACCTTGTGAATGTATTCACATTCACAAGGAATCATTGTCCGTTATTCCCTGAAACCACTGAGAGATACACCATGTTGACCGTAAAGGACTGGCGCGATCTGTCTGCCTGTCGGGACTCCGATCCGGAGATCTTCTTCCCGACCGGAACGACGGGCCCTGCCGTGAACCAGATCACCAAGGCCCAAGCCATCTGCTCCACCTGCTCTGTGCAAGAGGAATGCCTGCTCTATGCGTTCGAATCGAACCAGGAGTCGGGTGTGTGGGGCGGCCATGCCGAGGACGAGCGCCGTCGCCTGCGCAAGCGCTGGCTGGCAGAGCGTCGCAAGGCCCGCCTCGCCGGCTGAGGAATCAACCGCCGTCAGTCGGCGGTGAAACCAACCCCACTCCCGTCATCTTCAGACTGGACTTCGATGAAGGCCACCCGATCGGCGACAATGCCGTGGCGGTGGCCTTTGAAGTCTTCGACCCAGACGATCGAACCGTCTGTGCGGCCAGCCTCCATGCTCTTTATGAATTCCCCCGCGTCCTCGATCTCGATTTCGAGCTCGCGAGCGGACGTGATGCCAATACGGATTCGTGTTTTCGCCATGAGACCAGGCTACGAGATCACGAGCTCGGGGTGGGTGCGGATCCGAGGCTTGCTGGCTTCGACCAGCTCGGCCAACGTCTGGAAGGCTTTCGCTGCCTCCCCCCCGGGGTCGGCCACCGTGACCGGCTGACCCCGATCGGCCCCTTCGCGAAGGGCGGGCACGAGAGGAATCTGACCGAGCAACGGCACCTCGAGGTCCTCAGCAAGAAGCCTGCCTCCCCCTTCTCCGAAGATGGGATACCGCTTGCCGTCGTCACCGGTGAACCAGGACATGTTCTCGACGACTCCCATGATCTCCTGGTTCACCTTCCGAGCCATCAGACCGGCTCGCTTGGCAACGCGCTGAGCGGTCACCTGAGGAGTGGTCACGACGATGGCCTGTGCCCGCGGCAAGAACTGCGACATCGAAATCGCGATGTCTCCGGTGCCCGGGGGCATGTCGATGAGCAGATAGTCGGGATCGTCCCAGTGAACGTCGGCGAGGAACTGCTCGAGCGCCTTGTGGAGCATCGGGCCGCGCCAGATGACCGCCTGGTCCGGCTTGACGAAGTAGTCCATGGACATCACGCGAACGCCGTGGATCTCAGGAGCAAGCAACGTCTCGTCGATCACAGTGGGCTGGCGGTCGACTCCAAGCATTTTCGGAATCGAGAAACCCCAGACGTCGGCGTCGATGATGCCGACGCTCCTGCCCATGCCGGCCAGCGCCACACCGAGGTTGGCCGTGACGGACGACTTGCCGACACCACCCTTGCCCGATGAGACCGCGATCACACGGGTCTTGGTACCCGGTTTGCCGATGGTGATCGCCCGGGTCGGTGTTCCCCGGACGTCCTGAACGAGCTGGGATCGTTCCTGGTCGGTCATTGTGGTGAACTCGACCGAGACGCTGGAAACGCCGTCAACCGTATTGGCAGCGGCAGTGACGTCTGCAGTGAGTGTGTCCTTCAAAGGACAGCCGGGAATCGTGAGCGCCACCAGAGCACGCACGGCGCCATCGGCGTCGACCTCGAGCTCACGGAGCATGTTGAGATCCTCGAGGGTGCGGTGGATCTCGGGGTCCTCAACGGCTCCGATCGCGGCGCGCA
>JABDMN010000117.1 GCA_013001485.1 Acidimicrobiia bacterium | reverse complement strand
ATCCTCGACCTCCCGGCGCGGCGGGTGACCGAGCTCCTGTCCACGATGCCCCAGGTCACCGTCGCCAAGGTCAACGGGTTCTGCTTCACGGGCGCGCTCGAGCTCGCGCTCGCCTGCGACCTGGTGGTCGCCGCCGACGAAGCCAAATTCGGCGACACCCACGCCAAGTTCGGGCTTCGGCCGACCTGGGGCATGAGTGCCCGGCTCCCCCGGCTGGTCGGGATGACCGCTGCCCGCGAGCTGTCCCTCACGGCCCGGACCTTCACCGGACGCGAGGCGCTGACGCTCGGCCTCGCAGCCCGCACCGCCCCGCGGGACGACCTCGACGCCGCTGTGGCGGCCCTGGTCGACGAGTTGCTCCAGAACAGCCACGCTTCGCTGCGCGCGTACAAGGACCTGTACCGGCAGACCCAACAACTCCCGCTCGACGCCGCACTCGGCTACGAGGCCGACACCGAGTACCCGATCGCCGACACCGCCGAGCGCCTCGCCGACTTCCGCTGACAGCACTCGCACACCCCGACGATGACTGGGGCTGCTGTGGCAGGTGTTGTTGCTGTTGCTCCTGTCGCGTTTTGCAGTCTGATGCGCCGCGCGTCTACCGTCTGCAATCACTCCAGGCCTGGAGTACCAAAGCAACACCACACGCAACAGCAACAACATATGGGACCGAAGCGCTGCGGGGCTGCAGCCAAGGGGGGCCGGCCCCGCAGTTGCGCGTGAAGACCACGGCCAGATGGTCCTGCGATCACCCGCCAATCCTCTTACCGCGCGATTTGGTGCCAGGCACCAAACCGCGCGCCGGGATCGATCGGGGCGCTATCAGAGGTCGAGGTTCAGGACGCGGGCGGCGTTATCGCGGAGGAACTTGGGCCAGACCTCGTCCTTGAACGGCACCGCCGGGAGCTGCTCGAAGATCTTGTCGATGTGGAGACCCATCGGGAAGTACCCGGCGTAGATCACCTTGTCGGCGCCGCGGGTGTTGGCGTAGTCGATGATCGCCTGGGGGTAGTACTTCGGGGCGAACGCCGACGTCGAGTAGTACAGGTTCGGCCACTTGAGCATCAGCTTGACCGCCAGGGCCTCCCACGGTTCGCAGCCGTGGCGGGTGACGAACCTCAGGTCCGGGAAGTCGTACATGACCTGATCGATCAGCTTCGGATGCTGGGGTTCGTACGGGACGCGCGGCCCCGGGATCCCGGCGCAGCAGAAGATCGGGACATCGAGCTCGACGCAGGTCGCGTAGATCGCGTACATCTTCGGATCGTCGATCGCGACCTGCGGGTTGCGCCCGGCGGGAAACGCGGTCACGGCCCGGAGATAGCCCTGCGCGTGGAGGTCCCGGATGTCCCGGATCGAACCCATCACGTTGTTGGGATCGGGCTCGTGGGCCCCGATGAAGCGGTCCGGGTGGCGATCGATCGCCTCGCGGGCCGGCGTCTTGGCATCGCCGGGACCGACCCCGACCATCGCGATCTGGATGTTGTGCTTGTCCATGAACGGCAGCAGCAGGTCGGCACCCTCGGGCGGGTCGACGGGCTCCTCGGGCACCTCGCGGGCCTGATCGCTGAACGGCACGTCCTTGAACATGTACTGCGCCGGGAAGTTCATCGTCGACGAGTCGGCATCCTTGATGCCGGTCAGGTTCTGATAGTTGAGCTTGGCCCCCTTCCCGGCTCGGGTTCCCATCATGGTCTCGACGACACCGATGTCTTCGGGAATGCCCATGGTCAGCTCCTCAGTCGATGGACGACGCGCGCGTGCCGAGATACTAGTGAGCCGCTCTGGGACCTGACGGACCGTCAGATCCGCCGGCGGGCAACGGGGTTCAGGACTCCTGGCGGTGGGTGTCCTGGCCGGCCTCGGCACCCACGCGATGGTTGGCCACGATCGGCCCCGCGATCCAGTTGCACAACTGTGGGTCGCACTCGCGCAGTTCGCCCGAGAGCCACCGGCCGTCAGGCGCGAACACGCCCTGGGCGTCGCCGTCGGTCACAAGGATGTTGCCGTCGCCGTTCTGTTCGTACAGCGCCTTGGTGAACGGATGGAAGAGCCCGTTGGGCATGTCAGGCCTCCTCGACCCACTCGGTGAGCTTGTCGTGCAGCCACCGGACCTTCGCCTCCTGGTAGTTGGAGAGCGTGATTCCCGGCTTGTGGGTCGTCTCGAGTCCCAGCTGCACCTTGGCCATGTTGAACAGGTCCTGGTCGAACACCTTGCCGAGCATCCCGAGCTCTTCCGCGTCGGAGAACACCTCGTGCTCCTCCAACCAGTGCACCGGCGCGGGTGGCGGTCGCTCCTCGTCGGGCAGGTACGGCGCGAGGAAGATGCACTCCATGATGCAGCTGCGGTGGTCGTCACCGTTGGGCCGGAAGCGGTACACGATGCGGTTGAAGGCACCCCAGGGGTGGAAGTTCGGGAACAGCGTGTAGTCGATGCTGTCCATCATCTCCGCGTCGGACATCTCGTCGACCATGTCGCCGGCCAACTCCCGCCAACGCGCCCGCGACATCGCTGCGGCCATCGCCCGCATCGACTGCCCCTCGGGCACCGGGATCGGGTTGTCCATGTCGTGACGGACGTCGAGCATCGTCGCCATCATCTCGGTCTGGCTGATCTCGTCGTCGAGCAGCGGGCTCTGGGTCCCGCCCGGGCTGATCACCCGGGCGCAGTTCTCCCAGACGTC
>JABDMN010000368.1 GCA_013001485.1 Acidimicrobiia bacterium | reverse complement strand
GAGATGCCCCCACCGAAGATGAACAGGTCGGGGCTGAACAGCCGTTCGAGGTGACGCAGGTAGCGGTCCACTCGTGGCAGCCACTCGGTGAGCTCCATCGCGTCTCGCTCGACGAGACGGGCCGCAGCGCCGTCCTCGGCGTCAACGCCATCAAGTTCGAGGTGGCCCAACTCGGTGTTCGGCACGAGGACTCCATCGACGAACATCCCGCTGCCGATGCCAGTGCCAAAGGTCAACGTCATCACGACCCCGTGACGGCCACGGCCGGCGCCGTACCGCATCTCGGCAAGGCCGGCCGCATCGGCATCATTGAGTAGCTCGACATCGCACCCGGCGATCTCGGTCAACAGGTCGGCTCCGTTGACGCCGATCCAGTCGTCGTCAACGTTGGCTGCGCTCCACACCACGCCGTGTTGAACGATCGCAGGGAAGGCGCACCCAACAGGTCCCTCCCAGCCATGGTGCGCAGCAATCTCGGCAGCAACCTCCATCACTGGCCTCGGTTTGGCCGGCTGTGGGGTCTCGATGCGATGGCGATTACCCGCCAACTCGCCCTTGTCCAGGTCTACGGGCGCTCCCTTGATCCCGGAGCCGCCGATATCGATGCCGAAGCGAATCGTCATGGTCCCGAGCACGCTAGCCCACGTCGACAAAGGGAGGCTTGGACCGCTCGACGCTGTGCCACTCTCCCCTGATCTCCACCTCGAGCGCTCCCGAACTGTCGTCGCCGGCGAGGTATCCGACCCCGATGCCCTGACCCAGGATCGGCGAGAAATTGCCCGACGTCACAGTTCCGACAGCCGATCCTGCACGCATCCTGGAACCGGCACGCGCGATGCGCCGAGAACCAGTCGTGAACCCCACCAGACGCCGGGACGGACCCGCCTCGCGTTGGTCCACCAAGGCGTTCTTGCCGACGAAATCGTGGTCCCACGAGACAACCCATTCCAGACCCGCTTCAAGCGGGGTTGTCGACTCGTCGAGGTCCTGGCCCCACAAGGGATACCCCATCTCGAGACGCAACGTGTCGCGTGATCCCAACCCGCACGGCTGCGCCCCGGCGTCGACCAGCGCCTGCCACACAGACGCGGCGTGCTCGGTGGGAACGATCAGCTCGGCACCTCTTTCGCCCGTGTAACCGGTACCGGCTGCGGCCACGTCAGCGTCCCCAGCCTGTGTCTCTATGCACCGGAAACGTCCAGGCACTTCATTCAGCACGGCGGAAAGCACATCTGGTGCGGTCGGGCCCTGCACGGCGAAGAGGGCCGTGTCAGCGCGCGCATCGGTGGCGACCACGTCGGCCGCTGCATCGGCGAATCGTGCCAGGACGCGGTCGTGGTTCACCCCGTTCGGCATGACCCAGGCAGCTGTTGCGCTGCGCCGCCACACGATGATGTCGTCGACGACTCCCCCCACGTCGTTGAGGGCCATGGTGTATTGGGCCCTCCCGTCGCTCAAGCCGGCGGCGTCGTTGCAGAGCTCACGGTCGAGTATCGAAATCGTCTCGGGGCCTTCGAGTCGGAATCGACCCAGGTGTGAGACGTCGAAAATGCCGCAGCGGTCCCGCACGGCTTCGTGCTCTTCGATGACCCCGGTGTAGTGGACCGGCATCATCCAGCCGGCGAACTCCACGAGCTTCGCACCAAGCGACTCGTGGATGCTGTGGATGGGCGAAGCAGGCATCACCGCAGCCTACGTCACCCGGCGGCGATCTCCTCGCCGAGGTTGACAACTGCCGGAGGTCCCGGGATACGCGTCGGGGCAGCCGGGAGATCCTGATCCTCGGGCTCTTCCAGGCCGTACTTCACCAGGAGATGGAGATAGTCACGCTGGTAGAAGATCTTGCACCGCACGTCGGGATAGAGCTCACGCAGTTTGCGGACTTTCCGGTTCTTCTTCGTGACGAGCTTCTGATTCATCGTGGTGATCTCGATGAACTGCGCTTCGTCTGGCAAGAAGAAGTCGGGGCGGAAGTATTTCACCGGGTCGCCATCGTCTCCCCATTCGATGGCAAAGGCCTGCGGCTCATACTCCCAGTCGATGCCGTAGAAATCGAGGAGTCGGGCGAACTGTCGCTCGCTCTCGTGAGCGAATTCGACGAGATCAGCAGGTGATCGATCGAGGTCGGATGTTGCGTTCAGTTGGCTTGTGCCTCGTGTTCGGCGATTGAAATGACGTCGGCGTCATCTGGGAACAGATCGTGGATCTGGCCCTGGAGCTCTTCCTGGACGGGACCTACGGCAATGCCAAAGACACCCTGGCCTCGTTGGAAGATGTCGACGACTTCGTCGGGGCTGTGGGCGGCGTAGATGGTGGCGCCATCGGATAGCAGCGTGACGTCGGTGAGCGGGCTCTCGGACTGCAGCTGCTCGCGGAGGATGTCCATGGCGGTGCGGATCTTCTTGAGGCTCATCCCGGCGTCGAGGAGGCGCTTGACGACCTTCAGCTGGACGATGTCGGTGAATGAGTAGAGCCGCTGCGATCCGGACCCTGAGGCGTTCTGGATGCTGGGCTCGAGCAAGCCGGTGCGGGCCCAGTAGTCGAGCTGTCGATACGTGATTCCAACGAGCTTGCAGACATACGGCGCGCGGTAGCCGGTGTCGTCGGCTGGTTGCAGCTGTTCGGCGGGCTCAGGGGTCATGGTCACGGGTTGTCCTCCTGCGAGAGCGTAGCTTACATGCACGTAATTCCGCCAGCCGAACTACGGCCGTGGAAGCTAAGGCCGCAAAGGCGAGTTGTCAACAACCCTTGTGGATAACCCCGATGAAACCGGTTGATATCGCGGCTTCGACCTGTGGATGAACCTGCGACCCTCAACCCAAGGTCGTCATCACGCGGAGTCGATCGAGCTGGTCCGTGGTGCCGATCGCGATGATGATCTGGTTCGGGTGGAAGATCAGTGCAGGATCTGGATTGAGGGCCATCTGCCCCCCAGCTGCACCGACAGCGAGCACGAGAGCGCCCGCACGGCGCCTCAGGTCCAGCTCACGCAACGACTTGCCGACGATCTCGGCGCCCTGCTCGACCTTCATCTCCTCGACCCGGAACTCGACGGTGGTTCCCCGCACCACGAGGTCGATGAACTCGGCCAAATCCGGCTTCAGAGCCAGAGCGGCGAGGCGCTCTGCCCCAACGACCTGGGGAGCGACGACACGATCCGCGCCAGCCATGTAGAGCTTCCGCTCGGCCTGACTGTCGACAGCTCGGGCCACGACGAGAATGTCGGGTCGCTTCGCCTTGGCGGACAGCGTGATGACGAGGTTGTCCGAATCGGGATATGCGGCCGCCACCAGTGCCTTGGCTCTCTCCAGACCGGCGGATTCGAGCACCTCGTCCTGAGTCCCATCGCCTTCGATGACGATGTGGCCCTTGCCGCGAGCGATCGAAGCCTTGTCGGGGTCGATCTCGATGAGCACAACCGGTGCGCCCTCTTCGTCGAGGCGATGGACCACGCCGCGACCAACGCGCCCGTAGCCGACCACGATGACGTGATCCTGCGATTTCGCTGCAAGTTCCAGCATGCGCCTCTTCGCTCTCTGCCCGCCGAGAAGCGTCTCAACGACGTACTCGAGACCAACGACCGCAGTGTACAAAGCCACGCCCATCCCCGATATGAGGACGAACACGGTGAAGATCTTCCCCCCAGCCGATAGCTCCTGGACCTCGCGGAACCCCACCGTCGTGATGGTGATCACCGTCATGTAGAAGGCATCGAGCACGTCGAACCCGAGGATCACATAGCCGAGGGTTCCGATGATCGAGACGGCGGCAAGGACGAGAAGACCGGCAATGAGGCGACGGTCCACAGTCAGGATCCTGGGGTGAAGTCCTCGGGAGTGACGTCCTCGAGGAACTCACGGAACTTCTCGATCTCCTCTTCGTCGTCCTCATCACGGATTTCGACGCCGGCGTCTTCGAGAAGCTCACGTTCGGCAAACACTGGCGACGATGTCCGCACAGCGACCGCGACGGCGTCCGAGGGTCTGGCCGAAACCCGGGTTGGACCGTCTTCGTGGAGCAGCACCAGGTCGGCGAAATAGGTGCCGTCCTGCAGTTCCGTGATGATGACCCGGTCAAGAGTCACCTCGAGGCTCTCGAGCATCGACCGCATCAGATCATGCGTCATCGGCCGCTGCGGCTCGACCCCCTCGAGAGCTAGAGCAATCGCCGTGGCCTCGTTGGCGCCGATCCAGATCGGCAGATACCGAGTCCCACCAACCTCGCGCAACAGCAGGATCGGGCTGTTGGTCGGCAGCTCGATCCTGACCCCGACTAGCTCCATGGGGATGGCATCGCTCACGGGCGCAGCCTATCACCGAGGCCAGATCAGGCTCAGGGGGCGATTCCAAGGTGTTGGGCGAATGCCAGCCGGTTCTCCTGGAGCACTTCGAGGTCCATGACCGCCCATAACGACGAGATGTGGCGGTAGTGGCCCTTCCAGTCGAGCCCGTAGCCGAGGAGAAACTCGTCGCCGACCTCGAATCCGCGGTACTCCAGGTCGACCTCGACGATGCGACGTGGCGCTTTGTCGATCAAGGTCACTGTCCGGATGCTGGCCGGGTTGCGAACCTCCAGCAGACGTCGCATCGACGCGAGGGTGAGACCAGTGTCGACAATGTCCTCGACGATCACCACGTGGCGATCCTCGAGCGGATCGGCGATGTCCATCGCTATGCCGATCTGTCCGTCGTGCCCGAATCGGGTCAATGACAGGAACTCGACCTCGAGGTCGATCGTCATCGACCGAACCAGGTCGGCGAGAAACACGACCGAGCCCTGCAGCACACCGACCATCACCGGGACTTCTCCCTTCAGGTCCGTCGAGATCTCCGCGCCCAACTGGTCGACACGCTCACGGAGCGACGAGCGTGACACCACTTCCACAAATGGGGACGTCACGAGGACCCTCCAAGCACCACCGGTAGCCGGCTCGCCAGCCAGTCCATGATCTCGACCGCTCCGGGTGTCGTCAACGGGTCCGATGTCATCTCGATGCCTGAAGCCAGCGGCGACAGGTTCGCCAGGCGGCGCCGTTCAGCGGGGTCGAGAGGAGTCCGGCTCATGGCCTCGGACTCGACGAGAGGTGCCATCCAGCGGTCGGCCGGGCCGCTCGTCGCGTAGGCGAACTCGAGGAGGATCCGGGTATCGGCGAAGTGATCCTGAGATCCCATGACTACAGCCACAAAGGCGCGCCCTCCCTGATCAGCCGAAGTCGCCAACACGAGACCGGCGTCTGAGGTGAACCCGGTCTTGAGCCCATCTACTCCAGGGAACGAACCGAGCAATCGGTTGGTGTTCGTTGCGGATCGCTCCGCGCCGGTCGTTGGATCGGGTCGGAAAATCACCGTCCGTGTCCGCGCCAGACGCTGGACAACCGGCTCGTCGATCGCCGCCAGCGCCAGAGTGAGTAGATCTCTGGCCGATGTGAAGTGGCCTGGCTCGTCGAGACCGTGAGGGTTCGCGAAGGACGTATCAGACATGCCAAGAGCGACAGCCTTCTGGTTCATGAGGTCGGCGAAACCCGCAACCGAACCGGCAATGTGCTCCGCGATGGCCACCGCCGCGTCGTTCCCGGATCGCACCATGATCGCCGTGAGAAGTTCTCGAAGAGTCCACTGCTCACCTGCGACCAGACCGACCTCGGCCTCTCCCACTCCCGCAGCGGTCTCCGACACCGTGACCAGATCATCGAGACGGCCACGATCGAGGGCCACCAGCACGGTCATCAGCTTGGTCACTGACGCCATGGCGCGGCGGTCGTCGATGTTGTCTGCAGCGAGCAAGACGTCGTTGGTGACGTCGTATACCAACCAGGACTCGGCCTCCGGCTCCGGCAACTCCGGCAGTGCAAGCACCGGCGGCAGCGATGGCAACATGAGAACACCTGCAACCAACGCCGTGGCCAAATGGATCACGACTCGAGGAGCGTCCGGAGCCGACTGCGCACCATCCCGCTCTCCAGTTGGGCCGCGGCAGTCGCCGAGGCGGCCAGGATCTCGGCTGCCTTTCGACGGCTATCGGGGTTGCGGTGGCGCAGGAGCGGCGTGACCAACTGGCGGAGCAGCTCGCTTTGACGCTCGGCTGCGAGACGCAGCGTGCGGAGATGCCTGATCTCGAGACCCTCAGCTAGAAGGCGACGTGCCGCCCGAGCGATGGGGAGGGCGTCATCGAGATAGACCTCTGAGTCATCGGGCAGCTTCATCGGCTCGATGACGCCTTGATCGACAAGCGCGCGCAGTTGCGGCTTCGACAGGCCTGCCGACCTGCACAGCTCGTCGGCCGACATCGACACGCCGGATGCGCCGAAGAAGACCTCGGGCGGCGGCGCATCGTCGTCGGGAGCCGGGGCCCGATCACCCGCATCCCACCCTGCGAGTTTGGATCGGATGACTTTGAGCGGCAGATAGTGATCCCGCTGTTGACGGAGGATGTAGCGAATTCGCTCCACCTCGGTATCAGAGAACAGCCGATATCCCGACGTTGAGCGCTCCGGTTCGACGAGGCCTTGCCCTTCGAGGAACCTGACCTTGGACACCGAAAGCTCGGGGAACTCGGAACGGAGTTCGGCGATGACTTCCCCAATTGACCGGCCACCAGCGGCGGCCGTGTCTTCGCTAGACATCTCCGCTCTCGACTACGAGGTGGAACTTCCCTATGAACAGTTCGTCGCCCGGCCGAAGGAAGGCGTTGCCCTCGATGCGCTCTCCGTTGACATAGGTGCCGTTGGTCGAACCGACGTCCTCGACAGTCAGCCCGTCACTGTCCAGATGTGCGACCGAGTGGTGACGGGACACCGTCACGTCTTCGAGAATGATGCCGTTGTCGGGGTTTCGCCCGATCGTCGTCGTTCCTTCAGCGAGCACGAAGCTGAGCCCGGCGATTGGCCCATCGGCCACGGTCAGGGCATACCGGAACGCGCCTGCCAGGCGGCCGCCGGCAGCACCGACCCCAGGTTCACCAGCGGGGTGCGCCAACGTCTGGTCGGGATCGGGGTCCGACGGAGGAAATTGAGGGTTTGAAATCTCGCTCACAAGGCCATCGTAGCCCTCGACCCGAGGTCGAGGGTTCAGTCGAGCGACGCGACGTACGCGGCCGCGTCGAGCAGGTCGAGGTCGTCGATGCCCGCCGTCGGGCTGAGGCGGTACACCCATCCCGTCCCATACGGGTCCTGGTTGATCGTCTCGGGAGCGTCATCGAGTGCGGTGTTCACCTCGGACACGGTCCCTGCCACCGGTGCGTAGACCTCGCCAACGCTCTTCGTCGACTCGATCTCCGCCACCGTGTCGCCGCCAGCGACGACGGCTCCTGTGGAAGGCAGATCTACGTACACGATGTCACCGAGCGCATCCTGGGCGTAGTCGGTGATCCCGATCTCGATGTCCCCCGACTCGAGGATCCGGATCCACTCGTGCTGGTCGGTGTATTTGCGGTCGTCAGGTGTCTGCATGGCCCGAAAGACTAGCTCTCGACGCCTTCACGGTCTGATGCCACAACGGCCCGAGCATCGGCGAGATACTGCGCTCCCACTACGTAATACATGACAAGAGCAGGCACGCCGACGATGTATGCCATCCAGACGAGCGGCTCGAAAGGGGTGCCCTCGCCGACGTAGAACCAGCCGACCGCCGCGTAGACACCGAACGTGGCCCATTTGCCGAGCTGCCGAACTGTGATCTTCTGACCCGCGGCGAGTCCCACGAACAAGGCACCGAGTCCGATCAGAGCTTCACGGATGATCAAGGCCCATCCGAACCAGACGGGGAGCACTCCGGTCAGCAGGCCGCCGATGACAGCGATCGCGACGGCCAGGCGGTCGGCAACGGGGTCGAGGAGTTTGCCCAGCTCGGTGACCTGGTCGAGCTTGCGAGCCAGATAGCCGTCGATCCAGTCGGTGGCTGCTATCACTCCGAACAGCCAGCCGGCTTCGGCTATCCGGTCCGATGCGATCAGCCATACGAACACAGGGAGCAACCCGAGCCTGGCGAAGGTCACCAGGTTCGGGATCGTGAAAACGCGTTCAGTCAACGAGCACGATCCGGAAACGAACGCGGGCGATCTCGTCACCTTCGAACTCGACCACGAACGCGTAGCCCTTGGCTTCGTCGAACTTGAGGTTGAAGAACGGGCTCACCATCGGGACGACGCTGGAAGCTCCGGGGGGCAAGTTGGGAGGGGCGCCGACCCTCAGCTTCCCCTTGGCCTCCACGCCGACCGGTTGGCCGTCCTCGTCCATGAGCGTGATCGCCATCTCGAGGTCACGATGACGTTCGTCGGGGCCGACTTCGGCCACGAGGGCGAGCGCCAGGTTCCGGTGGACGACGGGCACCTGCTTGGTGCTGATGGTGTCGAACCCTCCGCCCAGCACATAGAGCTTGCCTCCCTGCACCTGAGCAGCATCGGCGAGCATCGCTGTCGTGATCTTCATGAAGCAGCCTCCTCCTCGAGTGCATGGACTCGACCATCAGCATCGCGAACCCGAATCCAGCGTGTTCCCCAATGCGTGTCCTCCAACGGTGTGTCAACCGTAATCCCCGGACCCATTGAGAACGCATCACCGCCTTCGAGGGCGAAGAACACGGTGAACTGAGGCTCGCCCTCTACCTCAGCGATGACAACAGACGCCGACCCGCTCTGCAGGCGACCGGCACGATGACCGTCACTCCCCCACCGTTCGGCAAACTCGAACCCCAGCCCCCGCCAAAACGAAGCACTGGATTCCCAGTCGTTCGTCTCGGCATAGATATGCCCAAGCCCCGTGATGCCCATGCGCCGAGACTAGAGCAGACGACAACACGAGTTATCAGTTGCCAGCAACCAGCTTCCAGCCAGCAGAGACCGGCGGACCATCGACTATCGAC
>JABDMN010000053.1 GCA_013001485.1 Acidimicrobiia bacterium | reverse complement strand
GATCAGCATCGTTGGCGTTTACCCTGATCAGCGACCACGACCGAATACTGGGCCTCTACACCGGGCCGCTGTGGGATGATCGTTCTGTGTCCGGTCGCCTGCGTCTTGCCGAGTTGCTTGGAGGGCTGTCGATCGTGGCCGACCTCGGGTATGCGCTCCCACCGGGGGAGGCGGTGCGAGCGTGTGTGTTGGGGACGAGGCTGGCCGAGGTCTGTGGGCTGAGCGACAGCGAGGTCTCGCACACCTATTACACCGCCTTGCTGCGACACATCGGCTGCATCGGGTTCGCTCACTACAACTTCACGCTCACGGGCGATGACCTGCAGGCCAACGTCACGTCCCAGCGGACCAATTTCGCTGACCCGCGCAGCCTCATGGGCACGATGATCCCAGGATCTACACAGGGGCTTCCCCCTGTGGCCCGGGCTCGGGCGGCCGCCCGAATGGTCGTGGGAGGTCCGAAGATCGGCAACCGCCTGGAGACCGCGAGTTGCGAGGTCGCCCGATCTACCGCTCGACGGGTCGGGCTGTCGGGGGGAGTTCAGCGGAGTCTGCACGAGGTCATGGAGTGGTGGAATGGCAAGGGCAACCCGGATGGGCTTCGGGGTGACGACATCGCCGTATCAGCCCGGGTCGCACGGACGGCGTGGGAGGCGGTCGTCTTCCAGCGACTCGGGGGCCTGAGCATGGTGGCCGAAGAATTGGGGAAACGATCGGGTACGGTCCTCGATCCGAGCATCGTGGAGAGCTGCGTCACCGATTGGGGCGACCTGTTCGCTGAATCGGCTGAGACCGATCCACGAGACATGCTCCTCGACGTCGAGCCCCGCCCCGTGGTCGAGATCGGGTCCGCCGAACTCGTCGCGGTGGCCGAGGCCTTCGCCGACCTGATCGACCTGAAAGCGCCGTTCCTGCAGGGACACTCCCGCGGCGTGGCCGCCCTGGCCCGTGCGGCGGCCCCGGCGGTCGGGCTCGACGAGGCGGCGACCCACGACCTGTATCTGGCTGCGCTGTTGCACGACCTTGGCAGGGCCGGCGTGTCGAACCGGGTGTGGGAGAAAGCTGGCCCGCTCACGTCGATCGAGTGGGAGGAGGTCCGCATGCACTGCTACCACTCCGAGCGGATCCTCTCGACGTCGCGAACGCTCGAGCACCTGGCGCCGGTGGCGGCGATGCACCATGAGCGCCTAGATGGATCCGGGTATCACCGCAGCTGCCATGGCAGTGCTCAGCCGATGCCGGCGCGCCTGCTGGCGTGTGCGGACGCGTTCCACGCGATGACCGAGTGGCGGCCCCACCGCGATGCCCTGTCAGCTGAGCAGGCGGCCGATGAACTTGCAGCCGAGGCTCGGGCCGGACGTTTCGACCCCGAGGCCGCAGCGGCGGTGATCGACGCGGCCGGGCAACAGCACGGAGAGGTTCGACCCCACTCGTGGCCAGCGGATCTGTCCGACCGGGAGGTCGACGTGTTGAGGCTCGTGGCCGACGGCTGTTCGAACGCCGAAGTCGCCGAGCGGCTCCACATTTCCCGGCGAACCGCCGAACACCACCTTCAGCACGCCTACACCAAGATCGGCGTGTCGAGCCGGGTCGCTGCGGCCCTCTTCGCCCTCGAGCACAGCCTGCTCACACACCGGCACTGAACCTCCTTGGCGAATTCGCACCAAGAGGTACCAAATAGGTAGACCTACCGATGCCCGAGTACCACGTTTTCGTCAGGCTCTCCGCAGACCCACAACCACGGAGGCAACCATGGCCATCACACAAGCAAAGAACGTCAGCACCGACGCTCCGCCGTCGACAACCACCAAGATCGCGTTCTGCGTTCCCGTGCTGCCCGGGATGGAGGCCGAACACCGAGTCGACATGGCTGCCGCCGAAGGCGGTGACAAAGAGGATCTGCATACAGCTTCGCGGCGGCGGGCCGGCATCCGGGTAGAAAAGGCCTGGCATCAAGGGACGCCGGATGGGACGCTCGGCATCGTCTACATCGAGGCCGACGACCTCGATGAGGCATTCCGATCCCTCGCCACGTCCGACGATCCGTACGATGCATGGTTCCGGGACCACGCCAAGCGCATCAACGGCGTGGATCTCAGCAAGGGGTTCGCCCTGCCCGAGCTGATGCTCGATTGGGTCAGCCCGTCTGTGGTCGGGGCGACTGTCCAAATGATGGCCTACGCTTCGCCGATCTTGCCCGGCAAAGAGGGCACCGAGCGGTCGTATCATGCTTCGGTGGCCGGCGGCTTACGCACCGACGAGCACCGCGCTTCGCGTACCGCCGCCGGGGTGACGAGGGAGGCGGCGTGGCTTCAGGACACGCCGATGGGTCCCGTCGCTGTCGGCGTCATGGAAGCAGAGGATCTCGAGACGGCGATTCGTTTTCTCGCCACGTCGGATCTACCGTTCGACCAGTACTTCCGTGACACAGTCCGAGAGGTTCACGGGATCGACTTCGAAGACGGCTTCCCGCCTCCGGAGCTGATTCTCGACTGGTCGGCCTGAGCCGAAAGCCTTGCCGCCGAGGGAGTCACGGCGGTAGTCTCGGCTCTGAGAGGAACAATCAGACGGAGGGGCCTGAGAATGACGAGCACCGGTATTGGCGACGGCGGTCTCTGATGCGCATCGAAACTTCGATCGACATCGATAGCTCACCAGAAGCGGTTTGGGAGCTGCTGTCGCAACCGGCGCGCCATCCCGATTTCGCGACCCCGTCGGACTCGATCGTCGAGCTCGGCGACGGAGAAGTCCGGGAGGGCTACGTCTATAAGGAGAAGGGCGGGATACCACCCATCAAATCCGTCATGACGTGGACGGTCGCAGAGGTTGTTCCGAACCGACGGTTGGTCAGCGACGGTACCGACGGGAAGGTGAACATCCATGTCGATTGGGACCTCGAGGCGACGGCTTCCGGTACTCGCCTCTCGCACAGCATGGAGCTGTCGCCGGCGTGGTTCCTCGTTCCGGTGATGGCGGTGATGTGGCCCGCTGTCATGCGTAAACGGGCTCAGGCCGCCCTTGACGGCACAATGTCTAACCTCAAGCAGATCGTCGAAGCGAACTAGGCAGAGACCGCCGCTCGGAGCTCGCCCGAGGGACGGCTCAAGCCACGCTTATGACCGTCTGGCTCCCAGCGCCGTCGATGAAGCGTTGGCGTACGGCGTCGTCGTCGTCGATCGTCGCGGCGAGGCGCTGCACGATGCCGGTTGCGTCCCGGATCATCGCCTCCGCCGTTTCGTGGTCGCCGCCGCCCGCTAGTGCGAGCGCAAGGGCGCAGAGGATCGGCCACTCCTCGCCGGGAAGGCCGAGCGTTTTCGCCAGGTGCAGGGCATCGCGAAGTTGAGCGATCGCCCAGTCGCCC
>JABDMN010000359.1 GCA_013001485.1 Acidimicrobiia bacterium | reverse complement strand
TGGGATCACGACAGCGCTGTAGCCGCGGGGTTGCCTGGCGTGATCGTTCACGGGCTGTTGACCAACGCGTGGATCATCCGACATGTGACTGCCGACCTGGAGGGGGAGCGGCCACTTACATCTCTGCGGACTCGATTCCGGGCTCCGATTCGGCCGGCTCTCGCCGTGTCCATCTCCGGGGGGCCGGACGACGTAACGGTCGAGACCGACGGCCGGGTAGCCGCCACGGCGTCCGCTACGTTGGCCTGAAGTAACCCCATGACCCAGCCACGAGTCGAACCCCGCGACAACAACGAGGCCGCCCTCATCGCTCAGGCGGCCGCAGGGGATCACGTCGCCTTCGGCGAGTTGGTCACTCTGCATGAGAACGAGGTGTTCACTTTGGCGCTCAGGCTCACCGGGGACTGGAACCGGGCCAACGACGTGGCCCAGGAGGCCTTCATCCGCGCCTGGAAGGCACTGCCCAGGTTCCGTGGCGATGCCCGCTTCTCCACCTGGATCCACCGGATCACTGTCAACGCCGCCTGGACGAACGGGTCCAAGCGCAAACGACATGCCGAGCGAACGACGCCTCTCGAAGCCATCAGCGCACAGCCCGTTTCCAGACTCGGTCGCCCCGAGGTCGAAGGCGAGCGGATGGCGCTTCGGGCCCGTCTCGAGGGTGCCCTCGATCGGCTGTCGCCAGAACAGCGAATGGTTGTCGTGCTGAAGGATATCGAGGGGTGGACACACGATGAGATCGCAGCCGAGGCCGGCATCACCGTGACCGCAGCCAAGGTTCGGTTGCATCGAGCCCGTACCAAACTCCGCACCATGCTGTGGGACGAGGGGAGTGGCCGATGAACCGCATCGCCAACGCCGTCCAGTGTCGACTGACCGGAGCCCGGCTCGCCGCCGGTATGTCGGGAGGCGACCACCTCGCCGCGTGCCTCGCCTGTCAGGCCGAGGAGGCCAAGTACCGCTCCCTCAGTCGCCAGCTCGCTGCCTTGCGTACGGTCGGAGCGGATGCTCCTGCCGATCTGGCGCCTGCAGTCATGACTCGGGTCCGGAAGATCCCGCAGGAACGCGACGCCAGACCTGGCCTCAACCGTGCCCTCGTCGCCGGCGTGTCGTCCGTGACTGCCGCTGCCGTGGCCGGTGCGGTGATGGTGCTTGCCCGTCGTCGCACCCGGGTGGCGTGACCCGCCGGACTCGTTCCGAAAGACTCACGTTTACACTCACCGAAGCCGTTCGTATACTTCTCGGGCCTTCGGGCCCAGGCCCGACCGAGGGGTGTAGCTCGAATTGGTAGAGCGCCGGTCTCCAAAACCGGAGGTTGTGGGTTCGAGTCCCGCCGCCCCTGCTCGTGATATTGCAAAGGAGAATCAACGGTGAACCGTGAGATGCGCCGGATCCAGGCGAAGTCCGACGAGCGTGCCAAGCGCCGCCGCCAGGATGGTGGCCGGCCGAAGCGCGAGCGGGTCGGCTTCCGCCAGTTCCTCCGCGAGGTCCGTCAGGAGCTGCGCAAGGTGGCGTGGCCGACGCGACAGCAGACCATGACATTCACGGTGGCTGTCGTCGTGTGTACCGCTTTCGTCACCGGGTTTGTTTTCGGTCTCGACTTCCTGTTCAAGCAGGGCGTGGTCGAGGTCCTGCAGAGGGTGACTGGATGACGACCAACGACGCCGTAACCGACGAGGAAAAGGCGCCCGCCGTCGAGGCTGAAGGCGCCGTGGCGACCGAGGCTCCGCCGACCGAGGCTGTGTCCGAGGACGGTGCGCCCGAGGAAGCCGTCGAGGTTCCAGCCCCTGAACCGGCCAGCCCGTACGACCTTCCCGGGTCGTGGTTCGTCGTGCACTCCTACTCGGGGTACGAGAACAAGGTGAAGGCCAACCTCGAGACCAGGGTCAAGTCGATGCACCTCGAGGGAGCTATCCACGACGTCGTCATCCCGATGGAGGATGTCGTCGAGTTCAAGGGCGGTCGCAAGGTGACCGTGGCCCGCAAGAAGTTTCCTGGATACATCCTCGTCCGCATGTATCTCGACGATGACACCTGGTACGCGGTCCGCAACACGCCGGGAGTCACCGGCTTCGTCGGGTCGGGAACGAAGCCCACTCCGCTGTCACGTCGCGAGGTCGAGCGCATTCTCGGAGTCAAGAAGGCCGAGGAGAAGAAGGAAGAGCCCAAGTTCAAGCCAGAGTGGGAGGTCGGCGAGACCGTCCGCGTGGTCGAGGGGCCCTTCGCCGATTTCAATGGCGTCATCGAGGACATCAACATGGACCAGTCGAAGGTCCGGGTCCTCGTGGACATCTTTGGCCGGGAGACCCCGGTCGAGCTCAACTTCGACCAGATCATCAAGTTCTAGACACTCACCAAGGAATTCACTCTCATGGGACGAAAGAAACTCGCCACCATCCTCAAGCTGCAGATCCCTGCGGGTCAGGCAAGCCCGGCTCCGCCGGTAGGCCCGGCGCTGGGTCAGCACGGAGTCAACATCATGGACTTCGTGCAGGCGTACAACGCGGCCACGCAATCGATGGCAGGCACCATCGTTCCGGTCGAGATCTCGATCTACGAGGACCGATCATTCGACTTCATCACCAAGACCCCTCCAGCGGCCGTCTTGCTGCGTCAAGCGGCACGGCTCGAGAAGGGATCGGCCATCCCCCACAAGGAGAAGGTCGGTTCGGTGACTCGCGCCCAGGTGCGTGAGATCGCCGAGACCAAGATGCCCGATCTCAACGCCAACGACATCGAGGGCGCGATGAAGATCGTCGAGGGCACCGCCCGGTCGATGGGCATCACCGTCGACGAGTAACGGACACGACAACCACACGGTGGGAGGCGGGAGACCGCCGCATGGACCACGGAGGTAATCACCATGGCACAGCAGAGCAAGGCACGCCGTCAGGCGACAACCAGCTACGACCGCGATTCGGCATATCCGCCTGAGACGGCCGTTGGGTTGGTCAAGTCGATGAGTTCGGTCAAGTTCGACGAAGGCGTCGATGCAGTCTTTCAACTCGGCATCGATCCGAAGAAGGCCGACGAGAACGTTCGCGGCACGGTGAGTCTGCCGCACGGCACCGGCAAAGCCGTCCGAGTTGCGGTCTTCGCTCAGGGCGACAAGGCAGCTGAGGCCGAGGCGGCCGGCGCAGACATCGTCGGTGGCCAGGAAATGGCCGACGAGATCTCGAAGGGCGGGTCGCTCGACTTCGACGTCGCAATCGCTACTCCCGACATGATGCCGGTGGTTGGCAAGCTTGGTCAGATTCTCGGGCCGCGGGGCCTGATGCCCAACCCGAAGTCGGGCACCGTCACCCAGGACATCGAGGCCACCGTCGCCGACTTCAAGGCGGGTCGAGTGGAGTATCGGAACGATCGGTACGGCAA
>JABDMN010000048.1 GCA_013001485.1 Acidimicrobiia bacterium | reverse complement strand
CACTCAGGCTGAACGTCAACAAGTTGGCGGGAGTGTCATTCAGATCAGACGCCGTCGCGGTGAAGCTCAGGTTGACCAACTCATCAGTGCTCTGATCACCCACCGCATCCAGCACCGGCGGGTCGTTCTCAGCAGTGACCGTGATCGTGAACACCACTGCGGGCGACGTATCGTCTCCACCACCATTGTCCTGAGCTTCGATCGTGATATCAGCTGAACCATTAGCGTTACCCGCCGGAGTGAAGGTCAGCGTGCCAGCCGCGTTGACCGCAGGAGCAGACGAGAACAAACCCGGGTTGGTATTACCGGTGACATTGAAACCCACCGTCTGCCAAGACTCATCAGCCGGTCCCTCACTGATACTCGAAGCCCACCCCGCCGAATACGCCCCCGAATCCTCCGCCACCGTCACATTGCCACCACCGGTAAACGACGGAGGATCGTTGACCGCAGTGACCGCGATCGTCACCGTGGCCGTTGCCGAGCCCGACCGGCCATCATCCAGGGTGTAGGTGAAGGTGTCATTCCCGTTCCAATCCCCCACCGGGGTGTAATCAAACGTGCCGTCCCCGTTATAAGACACTGTGCCGCCACCGGTGGAGGTGGCATCGAAGGAATCAACCGTGAGCGGGTCACTATCCGGATCAGAATCATTCGACAACACATTCCCAGTCGCATAGGAAGCCACATCCTCAGTCGTGGAAAACCCCACTCCCGGCCCATCATCAACCGCAACCGGATCCCGATTCGCCACCACATCAATCACCGGACCCGCACTCTCCGGTGTCGTCTCCTGATCCGTAGTCACCGAAGCCGTGTTCTCCACCTGCGACACCCCCGCCGGAGCATCAACCGTCACCTGCCAGGTGACGGTGATCGACTCACCCGGATACAAGTCATACCCGGTAGCCAGTGTCGGGGGCGCCCCACCCGCAGCCGACGCCGGCACCCGCTCGATGGCATTCACCTCGACATCGTCGAACATGATGTAGCGGCCGACATCGAAGTCATTCGCCCCGGTGTGATAGAACCGAATCGCCGTAGTCGCTGACCGGTGATTGCGTAGGTCGATGACCGGTGAATCAAGGTAGGCGGGATCGACCAGACCGCCCGGCCCACCATCGATGATGAACAGATTGGTCCACGGGCCCGCCAGTCCGGTGGTCGACACCTGCACCAGAATCGTGTTGGCCGGAATCATCCCATTGCGCCGGTACTTGAAACTCAGCGACGCATCCGCATAAGACGCCGGATCAAGATCCACCAATCGGGCAATGCCGACGTTCTTGGTCCCCGTCTTGTACAACCCAAACGGACCAGCAGCCGGCGGAGAATCATCAGCCACCTGCCACGCCCCGGCCAGAGCACCATCAGCCTCACCGACCTCCACCCACGGACTCGTACTCCAATCCTCAGTCCCGTCCGTTTCCGAATAGGTCTGAGCGTTGAACTCATCCCGGAACGTGTGAATCACCGAGGCCGGGTAATCCACCGTTGTGGAGGAGGCGACATACGTTGTCCCCGCCGGCACAGCATCGGAAACGGTGAAGTTGGTCTGCTTCTGGATATCAGTATTGGTGACGGTGATCGTGTACTCGATGGTCTCACCCACCAGTACCGAACCGCCACCATCCGAAACCTTGGTAATACCCAACGGGATACCGGGGATCACGATGTCGTTGATCGTCCAACCGAAATTGACCGTCGTGAACAACGGCGCCGGCGTCCCGTTGTCGGTCACTGTCACATCGACGCTGTACGCACCGGCCGCTGTGTAAGAAACCGTCCCGGTGATCTCGCCCGTCACCTCATTGATCGTCAATCCCAACGGCAGGCCGGTGGCCGAGTAGGTGAGAACGTTGGCGGGCACGTCAACGTCAGAGGCGGCGACCGCCAGGAAGACGACATCACCCTCATCGTTGGTCTGGTTGCCGGGGTTGGTCACACCCGGAGGGGTGTTCACCTCGTTGACCGTGACGGTGATCGTCTCCGTATCGGCCAGGTTGGGGACACCGTCATCGGTCACCACCACATCAAACGTGTAATCCCCCGGGCCCTGCGCCTCGCTCGGCGTCCAGGTGAACGCTCCACCGCCGGTGATGGCAGCACCCGTGGGCTCTCCGGAGAGTGAGAACAACAGCGTGTCGCCGGCGTTGGGATCGGTGGCGGTTGCCGTGAACGACAGCAGCGTCAGCTCATCGACACTCTTGTCGCCCACTGGATCCAACACGGGAGGAGCGTTGACCACGGCGTTGGCCCCGAACTCGGACGTGTTGTTGGTGGCGTCGATGGCGATAGCCGACACCTCGTCGTCAACCACGAGGCCTGCCACCGCGGTGGTCCAGGCGCCGCCGGCGTCGCTGACGGTCGAGGCGAGGAACTCGACACCTTCGCCATAGTCGATGCCGCCTGAGGTGTCGCCGGCGCCTGCCACCGCTCGGTACACCTCAATGGTGCAGTTGGCACAGGCCGTTCCCGAGACCGAGGTGGTGGCGGCGGCGGTGATCACCGGGTGGTCGAGACCCTCGTTTCCGTGGGTCACATCGGTGGTGGCGTCGTTGGGGTTGACGCCGTCACCGAGGTCGTCGGCCCCAGCCAACAACGCCAGGTCGATCGAGAGACCTCCGTTGCTGGTGTATTCGTTCTCGGAGAGAAGGTTGCGCAACGCCGCTCCGGCGCCTCCTTCCACTGAGATCCCGGGCCCGGCGTTGTTCTGGAACACATTGAACCGAACCGTGTTGTCGTGATTCTTGATGCGCAGTCCGGCGGTTTGGGCGCCGAGCAATCCGCTGTTCTGCACCGTGTTGTTCTCAATCGTGTGACCGCCAACCGTCGCGTTCAGGTCGATGCCCATAGCCCCGTTGTCGGCAATGAGGTTGCCGTCGATCGTGTCGCCGGTTCCCCACAACAACAGCCCGTCCCAGGCCGATTGGGTGCGACCGCCTCCCCGAATCTCGTTGCCGGTCACCGTGGCCCCCGAGGTGCTGGTTTCCAGGTGCACCGGCGAGTAGTTCACGAACCCGATCAGGTTGTTGGTTACTTGAATTCCGGTAGCTCGATTGACGCGAAGCCCGTAGTTAGGCCCAACCGTTGCCGGGTCCACGAACGCGTCGGGCGGAGTACCGATCACGTTGCCATCGAACACCAGGCCGGTCAACGAGGACACTCCCGTGAGCGCATGGACGCTCGTGGTAGCACCCCAGATGGACAGGTCGCGGATCTCGGTGTTGTTGGGCAGCAGCGGCGCTTGCGTTTGTGACAGCCGCAACCCTTCGTCCTTGATTTCCAGTTCGGGCTTGGCCACCTGCGGCAGCGGGGTTGGTGCCGTGCCGACCGAGAGGCCCCCGGCAGCGTTGGCGCCGAGGAATCCGGCGTTGCTGTCCACAACGGTCACACCATCGGCGGCGTCGAACGCCGTTCCGTCGATGACTGTGCCGGCATCGAACATGTCCTGCAAGGGATTGGGTGCAGCCGAGTAATCGATCCGCCACCAACTTCCGGTGCCGTCGTTCTCTGCAACGGAGGGGACGAATCGCATGGCGTTCGCCCCGGCGACGGCGTTGGCATTTCGTATGAACTGGTCGAGCGATCCCTGGGCGCTCCGCCCGTTCACGGCCGGCGCGGTAGCGGCATCCGTGGTGGTGACCACGTTGAAACTGAACCCGAAATCAACGTTCACCACCGCCGTGCCGACCAGCGCCACGGCCGCCGCATGCTCTGCACCTAGCAAAGTGGCAGCCGCGTCGGACACGCCTCCTTGCTTTCCTCCGTAGAACGGGCCGCGAGCGGCGGTATAGCTGTAGGTCGACACGCCGTCATATCCCACGGCGCCGGCCGGGCCGTAGGTTTGCTCGGCCCAAACACCCGCCTGGGTGAAGGTCGGGGCATTCAGTCCGGCGTTCGGTGCGACGGTGGTCGAATCGACCACTACCCAATAGTCATCATCGGGAACACCTTTGAACTCGAAGATCCCGAATGCGTCGGTGACGGTGGAGCTCACAAAAGAGTCCGTGGCATCGGGGTCGCCGGGATCCGAACCGTTGTCACGGTAGAGACGCACCGTCACGCCGGGAGTCATCGGGTTGCCGGCATCGCCCACTATCTGGGATCCGCCTGCCAGGGCGTCGCCGACTTGATCTTCGAACACTGCGCCGTAGATCCCGGCCGTCAGGGGCACCGGCGCGGCCATGGCCTGGTAGCCCTCGCCATTGTCGACTCGCCGCGGGTTGGAGGTCGAAGCGTCGGAGATGTCAATGTCGTAGACGTACTGCTCGGCAGGTGCAGCGTCGTCGTATCCGACACCAAGCAGCGTGTTGTCGGCCGTGAAGGCGAGGCCCAGGAGAATCGGGGGATCGGTGTCACCTACACCGCTCGTGTCGCCGGTTGTGAGATCCAGCGTGGCAATGCGCTGGCTTGTTGAATCGCCGTCGTCGCCAGTGGCGATGTACGCCACCCCCGTCGTTGGGTGGATGGCCATGCCCTGGACCTCGTTGCGGGCACCGATGTTGGCGATCTCGACGTAGTCCACTCCGGGCCCGAAGGCATCGGCAACGATTCCTCCGGTCGCGATATCGACCCTGAGAAGAAGATCCAATTCGCCTGAGGTCCGGTTCTGCACCGCGTAGAGGTCTCCTGTGCTGGGGTGGAACGCGAGCGAGTTGATGTCGTTCATCAACACCGTGCCCTGCGCACCGTCTCCCGAGCCGATGGCCCCGACGGCACTCCATGCCCCGGTCACGCCGTCGACGGTTCCCAGCTGCGCTCCAGCTGCGGCGTACAAGGTCCCCGTGCCCGGTTGGGAGCTCAAGCCCTTGATGGTCGTAGTTCCGGTGCCCGTACCGATATCGGCCTCGTTGGTGACGGGACTCGCGTCGTCCGGGTTGAACCAGGTGAGCAGGTCGTTGCTTGTCGCAGGGATGTCGGAGATCAAGGCGATGCCCTTGGTGACGGTCCAGGTGAACGTGTCGACGTCGGTGCCGCTGATCGTGTCGTCCACGGTGATCGTGACTGCGTAAGCGCCCCCAGACTCGGGGGCGATGATGCCGCTGATGAGCCCCGTGCCGGTGTTGATCGACAGCCCCGGCGGCAACCCCGTTGCCGAATAGGTGAGCGGATCGGTATCAGGGTCGGTGGCCGGCGAGGGAAGCGAAACGGTCTGACCCTCGCCCTCGGTACGATCGCCGAGATCCTGGTCGAAGGTCGGCGGATCGTTCCCTTCGACGACCTCGACGTTGAGGCCGAACTCGGAGGTGACACCGAGCCCGGTGTCGGTGGCCGTCGCCGAGACGTCGTCCGTCACCACGAGGCCGGCAACCTCGATCGAGAACGTTCCCCCGGTGGCGACTCCGCTCCCGAGATAGGCGAGGCCTTCGCCGTGGTAGTTGGTGCCCGACCCCGGGGGATCGTCATCGCCGGTCCCTCCGACCGCCTGGTAGATCTCAATGGTGCAGCCGCTGCATGCAGTACCCGCTACCGTGGTGGTACCGGCCGACTCCTCGGCGCTCGTGATCACGGGGAAGTCGAGTTCCTGGTTGCCATGGTCGGCGTCCAGGGCCCCGCCGTTGTTGGCGGTGATGCCGTCACCGGAGAGGCTGTTGTCCTCGGTAGCGGCCTGCAGGTCGATGGACAGACCATCGTTGTTGAGGAACACGTTCTGGGTGATGACGGCCTCGCCGGCAGTTCGCGGCGAGGTCGTATACGTCCCGGCGATGGCGATGCCGGGACCGTTGTTGTTGGAGAAGACGTTCCGGTCGATGGTCGATCCCGGACCGAAGAGACGCACGCCGCCGGTCTGGCCGACTCCGTCTCCTGCGGAGTCGACCGTGTTGTTGCGCAACGTGGTGTTGCTGGAATCGGTGATGTCGAGGGCCCAATTCAATCCGCCGCTCACCCGGTTCTCCTCGAAGAGCGTGCCGCTCGACCCCTGGTAGATGTCGATCACGTCCTCGTTGGTGTCTCGCATTTCCGATCCCCGCACGGTCGCATCGGTCGACGTCTCGATGTTCAGAGTGCGCCCGTTGGTCCAGGCGATGAAGCTGTCTCGAACGATGGCCCGGTTGGTGGCGTTGAGGTGGATGCCGGCACTGGTGCCTGTCGGCAGGGTCTGCGGCTGCCATACCGGCGGCATCCCGATGATGAGGTCCTCGAACACGAGATCGTCGGCGACCGGAGCCACCTGAGAGATGTTGTTCACACGGATCGCCTGCGCCCCGGCTTCGGTGATGCTCAGTGCCCGAACGCTGGAGCGATGTGGGACGAGCCCGGCCGCGGCGTCATTGATGATGACGATGCCGCGCCCGTCGATCTGCAACTCGCTCCCGGGCACCTGGGCGAGCGCAATGGCATCCACACCGACGGTGCCGCCGGTGCCGACGGCTGCCGGATTGTCGTCTCTGACCGACCCGGTGGTGTTGTAGGCCGTGCCGTCGACGGTGGTGTCCGCGTCATTGATCGTTGTCAGCGCCCCCGCCGGCGCCAGCAACCACCAGGCCGAACCAGCAGCGGCAGCGTTCGTCGGGCCGGCCGGCACAAAGTGCATTGCATTCGGACCGGCTACGGCGTTGGCGTTCTGCAGGAACTGGTCGAAGGAGCCCTGCTCGGCCGACCCGCCCACACCGGGATTGCGTCCCACAACCACGTTGAAGCTAAACCCGAAGTCGGCGTCGTTTACCGATCCCGATCCGACATCCACGAGGGCGAGATGCTCGGCACCCGAATACCAGGTTCCGAGGTTGTCGCTGCCTGCGGTGCCGGCGATCGTGACCTCACGGCCGCCGTAGCAGGGGCCCACGGCGCCGATTGATGTGGTGGTCCCCCAGGCGGCGGGGTCGGCGCACAGTGAGCCGGCCGGGCCATAGGTCTGGTCGGGTACCGCATCCGCAGCGACATAGGTTGGGTTGTACCCACCGAAGGCCGGCACCGTTGACGAGTCGACGACCACCCAATAGTCGTCGTTGGAATCGAGCGCGCTGAACCCGTAAGCACCGGTCCCGTCGGTGACGTCGCTGCCCACGGAGATGTCCCCTGCGTCGGGGATCCCGTCCGCATCATCGCGGTAGAGGTGGACGGTTACGCCGGACGCCACCGGGTTATCCCCATCACCGATCGCTCCCACGGCCAAGGCGTCGCCCACCGCGTCCTCGAAAACGGTTCCCGAGATCGCAACGCTGCCGGCTGCCACCGCCATGTTGGCTCCGAATTCGGACGTATCGTTCGACCCGTCGATGGCGATGGCCGACACCTTGTCCGAAGTTGTCAGCGTGGTGATGCCCGTGAGGCTCCAGTTGCCGGCCCCGTCGGCTGCGGTGGTGCCGACGAACTCGGTCCCCTCGCCGTAGTTGGTCGGCCCGGATGAGTCCCCGGCGCCTGCCACGGCCTTATACACCTCGATCTCGCAACTAGCACACGAGGTCCCCGACACCGTTGCCGTTGTTGCGGCCGTAATGACGGGGTAGTCGAGGCCGTTGTTGGCCTCCAGCGAGTTCGAGGCTGCGTCGTTGAGCGTGACCCCGTCACCTTCGTCGTGCTCACTGTCGGCGGCCGGATTGTCGAGCAGATCGATGGCAACGCCTCCGTTGCCGCCGAATTCGTTTCGGGAGATGCGGTTGTCGACGGCCGCCGGGTAGGTCTCCGCTCCCGTGCGGTCACTCAGCACCAGGATGCCCGGACCCGTGTTCCCGGTGATCACATTCTTCTCGACCGTGCTCCCCGTCGTGTACAGGCGCACGCCGGCGAGTTCCACTCCGCCCAGGCCGTTGTTTGTGATGGTGTTGTGGTCGATCGTGTACGGTCCCGGCTCATGCCAGGAGTCGACTCCTCCGCCGCTGTTGCCGGTAAGCAGATTCCCCCGGACGATGAGCCCGGGAGCGCCGTCGCCAATCGCGTCTTGCTTGAGCCCCCAGCTTCCATCCTGGCCGGCTCCCCGAATTTCGTTGCCGACAATCGTCGTGTTGTCGGCGGCCGACCGAACCCGCACGGCAGTACCTTCGGGATACCCGATGACGTTGCCGGAGATGATGCTGTCGTCGACATCTTCGATGGCTATGTTGTGATTCCCGGAGCGCGTGATCGAGTTGTCGAACTCATTGGGAGGCGTACCGATCACGTTGTCCTCGATCGTCGGCCCGGCGAAGGTGGCTCCGGCAAATCCGACCTGGATGTCGACCGTTCCCGAGCGCCAGATGCTGATGTGACGCACCGCGACACCGCCCTCGCGTATCTCAAGCCCATAGGTCAGGCCCGCATCAATGAGCAGTTCCAGCTCGGGATCGAGGGATGGCGTCGTATAGGCACCCTCAGTGCCGACCGCCACGTTGGCTCCAAGCAGAGCGGTGTTGGTATCCAGGATCGTTGTCCCATCAACCCGGTCATAGGCGCGCCCGTCGATGGTGGTGTCCGCACCGGTGAGCTGTGGCAGACCGGTGGTGATGTCAATCTGCCACCAGCTATTGGAGGCAACGGTCTGGTTGGTCGGCTCCGCCGGCACGAAGCGCATCGCGTTGGCTCCGGCGAGAGCGTTGGCATTGGTCAGGAACTGGCGGAGCGATCCCTGTACGATCCGCCCGGCTGCTCCGCCGTCGTCATCGCGGCTGTCGCCGGCCAGCGTGTTCGTGACGGCGTTGAAGCTGAACCCGAAGTCGACGTTGGGTACTTCGAACCCGCCGGAGATGATGGCCGAGGCGATGTGCTCGGCGCCCGAATGCCAGGTGGTGAGGTCGTCGGATTGATTTGCCCGCCGGCCTCCGAAGCATCCGTTGCTGGGTGACGGACCACCGGTTCCGCCCGCACCGTCGGCACACAGCGACCCGACCCATCCGTAGGTCTGCTCGGCCCAGATGTTGGCCTGCGATTCGGTGAGCTCTTGGGATGCGGGCACCGTCTTGGAGTCGACGACCACCCAATACTTCCCATCGGATAGCGACCCGGAGGTGTAGAAGCCGGCCGGTCCGGTGGTGAACGGGCTCCCGAGTACCGGTGTATCGCCTGCATCCGGTGCATCGGGCGTGGTCCCGTCGTCGGCGTAGATGTGAACGGTGGCCCCCACGACAACAGGATTGTCGGTGTCGGAAATGGACTCCCCACCGTTGAGCAGGTTCCCGTCGATGTCTTCAAAGACACGTCCGGAGATGCCGCCGACAACGCTGATGGTGACCGTGACGGTATTGGAGTCACCTTCTCCGTCCTGGACCTTGTAATCGAAGCTATCGGGTCCCGAGTAGCCGGTGTCGGGGGTGTAGATGAAGGTGCCGTCGTCCCGGAAGGTGAAGCCGAGGGCATGGGTGGGGGGACTGACGATGATGGCGGTAAGAGGATTGTCCTCCAGGTCGTTGTCGTTGCCGAGCACACCGTCGACGGCGGGGGCGCTCTCCTCGGCTCCGAGCGGCCCGAAAACGCCCGTCATCGAGAGGTTCTGGGCCCGAACCCAGTCTGCAGAACGGGCCACGTCCGAGATGCGCACCTCGTCGAGTTGGCCAAGCCAGGGCTCGTCGGGCATGGCCGTGGCATCGTTTTCACCGGCCCCGATGAGCACGTCGTTGACATCGGTCGAAATCGATGTACCGAGACCCGTCAGCTGCCCAACCTGCGAACCGGCCGCATAGAGCGTGAGGTTGGTTCCGTCACGAACACCGGCCAGGTAACGCCACGTGTTCACGGGCAAATCTCCCGGACCCTCGACTGCGTCCGGCGCTATGATCACCGGCCGGTCCGGGGCGTCCCACTTGGTTGCCAGGGTATAGCTGTCCCCGCTGGCTGAGCCGAGTTGGCGGCCGATGATGACACTCCAGTCACTGGTGTCTCCGGTCTGGCGCGCCCATGCCTCGAGCGTGAGCTGCGTTCCCGTAATCGCAAGCTCATCGGCTCCGCTACTGGCAACCCGCACATAGTCTGCGTTCGGAGGTGCAATGCCATCGAACTGAAGCCCGGTCCCGATCACACCCGGTTGCAAGTTTGAGCCGTCCATGTTGTACGGGTCACCGTGGTTGGCATAGGACGTCGAGTCCTTGATAGACCCGGCCCCTCCGGATGGATCCTCGTCGAAGTGCCACACACCGACATATCCGTTGCTCCACACGCCGGCCTTGTCCTGGCGATCCAACGCAACCGGATTCCCGTAATACATCCAGATTGAATCGGTCGTCGATCCGGCGTCAATCCGCAGCACCTTCACCCAAACGAACGACTCTCCACCCGGATTCCAAACTTCGATCTCGTGGGAGAGCGGCGCTCCGGTCGCATCAATGAATCTCAGGTCCTGTCCAACGCCCTGGGTCTGGCCGTAATCAAAGGTCGCCGGAATGGTGACGAGTACCGGGAAATCGTCGAGGTCGGAGCCCGAGGCCCCGTTGTTGAACACGATCTCGCGCCGCTTGGTCCAGTCCGCATCCCACCAGTCCACGATGAGGGAGCCGTCCTGGACGACGCTGTAGCCGTCGGGAGTGGCCACCGGGACATCCGCCAACGCCACATTCGGAGTGAAGAAGATGACCTGAGATACGAAGGTCCCAAACGCAAGAAAGAGGGCCCAAACTCGGGTCCTTTCATGCTCAGCCTTGTGGAGACGATCCCGTAAGGTCAAGCGGCCCCCTCGGCTGCCCAACCTCCCGTTTCAATGATGTCGGGCTGCTCGGCCGCTAGCGGGACCCGGACGATGAACCGCACTTCGCCCGCAACCTTCTCATAGGAAACCGAACCCCCCATACCCTCTGCCAGCGACTTGACGATCGACAGACCGAGCCCGACTCCGCCGGCCACTGCCTGCTGGAAGC
>JABDMN010000028.1 GCA_013001485.1 Acidimicrobiia bacterium | reverse complement strand
CAGAGACCGGCGACCAACGCCTCGGTGATCTGCTCCATCATCCAGCCCAGATGATGGATCACCATCTGGGCTCGCGGGCTCGACGCTGATGGCTCGGGCATCGAACCACCGGGGTCGTCGAGCAATCCGTGACGGGCCGCCAACGCCAACCGCACCTCGCCAACGACGCGCAGCACCGCCTCGGCTTCTTCTGTGGTGAGGCGGGTGGTGCCGGCCTGAATCGCGGTTGCGACCAGGTCGCGATCTTCACGGCGCTCATCGGCGAGGGCCGGGCCAACGAAACGGTCGAACTCCGCAGAGGCATCGTCGTCGTCGGGATGGATGATCGGCGTGAGGCGGCGGACCGCGGGATCGTCCTGATCGTCTCCGAGCCCGTCGAGGTAATCGGGGAGACTCCTCACGAACCCGGCTTCCTCCGGGTCGAGGACCAGTTCAACTCCGCCGGCAATCGCGCGAGCCTTCATTGCTCGAGGGTGGCCCACAGGCCATGGCGGTGGAGCCGATAGCAATCGATCTCCGCAGCCTCGAGTGGTCCTGAGCTGACAATCGCGCGGCCGTCGTTGTGCACCTGAAGCATCAGCTTTGTCGCCTTGGGCTCGGAGTGTCCGAACAGCTTTCGAAGCACCCACACCACGTAGGACATGAGGTTCACCGGGTCATTCCACACGACAACGTTCCACGGAGTGTCGGTATCGGGGGATTCGTCGACGTCCGGCTCGTGTACCGGGACCTCGACCGTCGACGCCGGCTTCACTGGTTGCGCAACGTGTTCGCCACCTCGGTGGCGGACTCCTGTCTCCGTGCGTTGAGCCAGTCCTGGAAGTCGAGGCGAGCAACACGCCACTCACGGCCGAACTTCACACCGGGGAGTTCGTGACCGCGGAGCAGGCTGGTGACGACGAAGGCCGACACATCCATGTACTCGGCGATGTCAGCTACGGACAACCATTCCTTGTTGATGTCGACTGTGATCGGATCCACGTCGCCAACCTTATGGGAGCCGATCTCCATCGACAAGGGCAAAACGATTTGCGCCGGTTTTCGCGATCTCAGTACGGTGCCGGGGCACACACAGGGTAAAGACGACCACCTGGTCGTTTCGCAGTCCGTCGTAAGGGGCAGGTTGCGGGCGGGGCGGCAGGGAGGAAGTCGGGATGAAGGTAGATGCGTCTACCGTCGCGAAGCACGAATTCACTGCCGTGCGTCGCAGGGGTTATGACCCCTCGGAAGTAGATGCAGTGATGGCCAGAGTGGCCGAAGCACTCCGTACTTTTGAGCAGCGCGTCGTCGCGCTCGAAGAGGCGTTGCGCGAGGCCCAGGAACCGTCTGAGGCGATCCAGCGCATACTGGTGGCCGCCCAGCGCACCAAGGACGAGATGGTTGCCGAGGCGCAGCTCCACGCTGAAGAGCTCCGCAAAGAGGCGTTCACCACGTCACACGAGTTGATCGAGTCGTGCAAGGCCGAGGCCGAGATGGTCCGCACCGAGTCGTTGAGCAAGGCGCACGAGCTGAAGACCCAGAGCCAGGCGACGCTCACGGAGGCCGAGGAAGCGGCCGACCAGATCGTCGCATCGGCAGAGCACATCGCCGGGGCCATCGAGGCCGAAACAGAGAAGATGGTGGCGGCGTCGCACCAGGAAGCCGAAGAGCTTCTGACCGATGCTCGCCGCGAAGCACAACAGCGGATGGAGATGTCCGAGCGCGCTGCCACAGCCACACTCGAGATGGCCGTCGCCGAAGCCGACGACGTGCGCGATCAGGCACAGACGACCAGCCAGCGGATGCTCGACGACACAACGTCTGAGACGTCGGCGATGGTTGAGGAGGCCGAGACACACGCGGCGACCGTCACCGAACAGGCCACGGAGGCCGCCGAGGAGACAACGCGGTCGGCGGCAGCCGAAGCTGCCGCCGTCCTCACCCGGTCTCGGACCGAGGCTGAGGACCGACTGTCCTCGTCGCAGAGCCAGGCTGGTCGCATCCTCGAGCACGCCCGAGAGCGTGCCCTCGAGATCACGGTCGACGCCCGGGAGGAGAAGGACGCCCTCGAGCGTCGTCTGGCCCAGCTGCGCACGGCCGTCAGCGAGATCGAGGCCGAACTCCACGGTCTTGCCGAACTAGCCCTCGAGAGGGTCGTCGTCGCCGAGAGCATGTTCGCCCTCGAACGGTTGGAGCCCCGTGCGGCAGTCGGAATGGTTTCCGGCACCGCCGTGGTGACGGCAGGCAACGTGGCGAGCTGGACCCCCGCAGGGTTCCCGTCCATCGCCGTCGAGGATCCGCCGCCGGTCTCCGAGGTCGTCGAGCTCGTCTCCGATGACAGCGATGAAGAGCCCTCGGAGGACGACGAGGCCACCGTCGCCGACCACGTCGCCGACGTGATCGAGATGGTCGAGGTCACGGACGTCGACGAGGAATTCGACGAGCCGGTCCCATCCGAGGGTTCCGTGGGCCACGACGTCGCCGAGGAGCCGTGGGACGCACCAGGGACCGCCGGCAACGAGCCCGAGCCCAGCGGCTTCGCCGGCTGGGGTGTCGACGACCTCCGCGCCGCCGAGGCCTTCGCAGCCTCGGCCGGACTGGGGACTCCGATACCCGACGGATCGGGTCTTCTGCCAGAGCAGCGAACTGAACCAGAGTCGCTCACGATCGACCTGACCGGCGACGAGCCGGTTGTGGAAGTTCATCGTGACCGCGGCACACAAACGATCTACCAACGGCGCACCGGCGGCCTTCGCCGCCGGCTGGAAGAGGCGCTCGGGGCGGTCGAGGACACCTCGACGAGCGAATAGCGGGCACCTCCGAAGTGGCTGAGAAGCCCCTGTGTGAGGAAGATGATGGGCCGGTTCCCCCACCGGCCCATCGTCGCGTCTTGGCTACCATTTCCGGGTCGGGACCGCACCACCACACAAGCGGTCCCTGACCTGACGGGAACAAGCGGCGGAGGTCACCCATTACCACCAATGCCACCTCCGCTGGCCCGTCGCAGGGAGCCCCTTGGAGGCCGACGGGTCACCAAGGGGCTTCCGCTATTCGGAGTCGCTGTCTTACTTGACGAACTCGTTAATTAACGTCTAAGTTAAAAGCGATGACTTCGCGCCAGGACATGACTCCAGACGAGGACCGGCTCAGCGAGACGTTCGCTGCACTCGCCAATGGCACTCGCCGAGCCATCTTGGGACTCCTGGCGGAAGGGGCAGCCACGGTGAACGAGCTGGCCGCACCGTTCGACATGACACTGCCGGCGATATCGCGGCACCTGAAGGTGCTCGAACAGGCCGGCCTCGTCGAGCGGGGGCGCCACGCCCAGTACCGACCGTGCTCACTCAATGCCAGCCCCCTCGAAGACGTCGCCACGTGGATCGAGCGGTATCGCCCCGTGTGGGAGGACCGCTTCGACCGCATGGACGAGTACATCAAGCAACTCCAGGACACCGAAGAGAGCAGGAGAAAGAAATGACTGACAAATCCGTGGTGATCGAACGCACCCTCAACGCACCCATCGAGCTGGTGTGGAGCATGTGGACCGAGCCAGACCACTTTGCTGCTTGGTACGGCCCGACAGGCGCCAGCATCCCTGTGGCCAAACTCGACGTCCGCGTCGGCGGCAAGCGGCACATCTGCATGGAGATGCAGACTCCAAACGGCCCGATGCAGATGTGGTTCACAGGCGAGTTCACCGAGGTCGAGCCTCACACCCGCCTCGTCTACACCGATGCCATGGCAGACGAGGACGGCAACGTCCTGTCCCCCCAGTCGATGGGCTTGCCCGAAGGACATCCCGAGTCGACCGATGTCATCGTCGAACTCGAGGATCTCGGAGGTGCAACCAGGATGACCATGACCCACGTCGGAGTGCCCGCAGACTCACCAGGGGCCGCAGGCTGGAACATGGCGTTCGACAAGCTCACGACCCACCTCCAGTCCGCCTGAGGGTCGAGCCCTTCAGGACGTATCGTCAACGTATGCACAGTGTCGCTGCTGAGGGCTTCTCCGCGGACGGCTGGCGCTACGAGCGAGGCCGTGCCGGCTACCCGGCTGACGCGGTCGAGTGGTTGGTCGACAACATCGGCATCGGCACGGGCTCGCTCGTAGCTGACATCGCCGCCGGCACAGGCAAGCTGACACGTGAGCTTGCCGGTCGGTGCCAGGTGGTCGCCGTCGAACCGGTCTCACAAATGCACGAGGTGTTGCGCGAGATCACGAATGTCCCCGTCGTCGAAGCGGTAGCCGAGGGGCTCCCCTTCGCCGACGGGACCTTCGACGCAATCACCATTGCCCAGGCGCTTCACTGGTTCGACAAGGACCGAGCAGGTGCCGAGCTCCACCGGGTCCTCAAACCCGGGACCCGACTCGGGCTCATCTGGAACGCCCGGGACCGCAGCCACGCTCTGGTCAATGCTCTGTGGTCGATCATGGACGAGATCGAATCGGATGCTCCGTGGCACCAGGAGCGGGAACGGTCGACAAACGAGGTCCCCGGGTTCGGGCCCGTCAACCGCGCCGACTTCTCCCAGGTCGTCGAGACCACAAGGAAGGGCGTCGAGGACCGCATGCTGTCTGTCTCTCACATCTCGGTGCTGACTCCCGAGGACCGTGCCGCCGTGCTCGACGAGTGCCGGGCTGTGTGGGATCACCATCTGGGGCCCGACACCGAGTCGTTCGCGTTCCCCTATCGGGTCGGCGCGTTCTGGCTCGAACGCCTCGACTGACCGGGCACAACTCGACGGTGCCTGGCAGACTCCCGCCATGCACATAGGGGTGTTCATGTTCGACGGCGCCGAGGAGCTCGACTTCGTCGGTCCGTGGGAGGTACTTCAGTCGTGGGCGCTGCGGTGGCCAGACGATGGGGTCTCGGTGTTCACCATCGCCCCATCGACAGAGCCGGTGACCTGCGCCAAGGGGATGCGGGTCATTCCCGACTACTCGTGGGATGACACTCCGCACCTCGACGTGCTCGTCTACCCAGGAGGGCAGGGCACTCGCGCCCACCTGGGGGATGACCGCTATCGCAGCTTCGTGCTCAACGCCGCGGAGTCAGGTTCGTTGATGACGTCGGTTTGCACGGGTTCGTTGGTCTTCGCTGACGCGGGCCTGCTCGACGGCCGAGCAGCGACAACCCATTGGGGTTCGCTCGACGCGCTTGCCTCACTGGCGCCGACGATCGAGGTCCGGCCCGACGACCGTTTTGTCGACACGGGCGACGTGATCACCGCCGCCGGTGTCTCGGCGGGCATCGACATGGCCCTCCACCTCGTCTCCCGACTCCACTCCCCCGAGCGAGCTCGCGAGGTTCGCCGCTACATCCAGTACGACCCCGAGCCGCCCGTCTGATCCGCCCGTCCGTCAATGTGGGTTTACGCACTTGCCACGGGTAATCTGCCGATCCATGCCAGCCGCCCGTTCCGAAAACCTCGAGGTCGACGCCTCGCTTCCCGAGGTGAACGTCTCTCGTAGCGTGGTTGTGAGGGTCCTCTACGCAACCCTCGGTTTCGCGTTCTTGGGTCTTGGTATCGCCGGAACCTTCATCCCCGGCATCCCTGGGTTCCTCAACCTGTTGGTGGCGCTGTGGCTCTTTTCGATGTCGAGCGAGCGCATGCACACCTGGATGCTCGAGAACAAGTACTTCGGGCAGAGCCTGCGTGACTACAAGGCCGGCCTCGGCATTCCCCGTCGGATCAAAGTGATCGCGGTGACGTCCATCACGGTCGCCGTGACTCTGTCGGTGACCTTCGCCATCACGAACATCTACGCACGGATCGGCCTCATAGCCCTCGGGCTCTACGGGATCTGGTTCGTGCTGTCACGGCCAACCCGTGAGGTCGAAGTTGCGAGGCGCCAGGAGATGGCCGAAGCCATCCCGGGTCGCTAGGTCCCAGACTCGCGGTCGACGTGGTCGTCGATCGGGAAGAAGGAGTGGAACCACTCCTTGAGCACCTCGATGCCCTCGCGGTTGGCGGAGTACATGCGGTTCTGACCGTTGCGCCGTTCGGCGACGAGTCCGGATTCGCGAAGCACGCGGAGGTGATGAGAGATCGCGGGACGGGTGACTTCGAACTCCTCGGCGATGGCCCCCGCAGCAAGTTCCTTATCGCGCAGCAGAGTGAGGATCCGACGGCGAATCGGATCCGATATCCCTCGCAGTGCTTCGTCTAAGTGGTCCATCTCAAGTCAACTACTGCCACGCTATCAGCCAATGATTGGCAGACTCGCGAAATCTTCCTCTCCGTACCCCTTGCACCACCAAGAGTAGCCGTTTACTACTTGGTTTGCAGGTATTGAGCGGAGGCAGTGCGCGTGGATCCACTTCATCATCCGGACTTGAGCCGTGTCGGTCGACGTATGCGGGCTCATCTCGAAGAGACGCTCGAAGCCGAACAGGACGCCGCAAGGGCCACGGCGCTACGCAAGTCCACGTTCCGCGACCGACTGATTGAGTTTGGCGATCGCGGCCGCAACGTCGCCATCCACACCTCATCCGACATCCACGCCGGTCGCATTGCTGGCGTAGGAATCGACTACGTCGTGTTGGCCACCGGCCGCGGACAGCGGATGCTGCCGCTGCACCACATCGTCGCGTTCGAGGAAACGTCATGACGCTCCTCGACCCGCGGCAGTGGCATCTGTCGTCAGTAGATCGGAGGACACTGCTCGGGGTGGCACTCGCTGCGGCCGCGGCCATTCTGGTGGTGGTCGTCACCCGCCCGCCCGAGACCAGCCCCGTCCTCTACGCCCAGGAACCCGTGCCGGCTGGCGCAGCCCTCGGATCCGTCGATCTCGGTGTCCGCATGGTGTCGGATCCCGAAGGCCTCGTCCTCGGCGACTCTGTGGGCGAGCTCTCCGAGTGGACGGTCGCTGTCGCTCTAAGCGAGGGCGAGCCACTCACGCCGTCGGTCCTCAGGCCTCCCACAGACACCGCCAGGGGCAACGAGATGGCCCTGTCCCTTCCTCCCTCTCACGCAGTTCAGGGCCTGATAGCGGTTGGCGACACGGTCGATGTGTTCGCCACCTTCGACGACCCTGGCCAACCAGCCAGGACCGACTTGATCGCATCCGGTGTCGAGATCGTGTCGGCGAGCAGTCGGCCATCCGACCGATCGTCAACGGTCGACCTTGTGCTCCGGGTCGATGACGAGACGGCCGCCGCGCTCGCCCACGCGATGCGCACGGCAGAGCTCGACCTCGTACGGAGACCAGCCCCGTGATCCGGGTCGCCACGATCCTCTCCCCCCGCGACTGGGAGCCAGACCTGGTCGCCCATGCTCAGGCAACTGGGGCAATAGCGCTGACTCAGCGGATTTACCTCCCCGAGGAACTCGACCCAGAGATCGTCGACGTCGTTGTTGCGGGCGCCGAGACTGCGTGGGTAACCGCCGCCCAGATCGCGTCGTGGAAGCAGGCCGGGATCCTGGTCGTCGGCATTCACCCCGCCTTCGATCGCCCTGCGGCCCGCCTGCTCGACATCGGCGGAGCCGACGAAATCCTCGATGAGCGGATCGGTGCCGAGGGGATCGTCCAGGCGATCCGATTCCTCGGACCAAGCCGGCCAGTCGACGCTGATGGCCTCGGCGAAGTGGTTGCCGTGACTGGCGCCCGCGGCGCGCCCGGTCGTTCCGAGATCGCGGTCGCCCTCGCCTGGGCCTGGATGCGCGAGAGGCGAGTCGTGCTCGTCGACTGCGACATCGCCGCTCCGTCCATAGCCGTCCGCCTCGGCCTTCCACCTCGACCTGACCTCACCGATGCGGCAGACCGCGTGCGTGAGTCCGGATTGCTGACCGATGAGGCCGTCCACGGCTGGCGAGGTATTGACGTCGTCGTCGGCTCTCACCGGCCAAATGATCAGGTCCTGCGCACCGAATTGGTCGAGGACGTGATCGAGGCGGCTCGCCAGAGGTACGAGGTGGTGATCGTCGACTGCGGCCCGACAGAAGACGACCGGCTGTCGAAGCGAGCCGATCACGCAGTCGTCGTGGCAGAAGCATCCGCGACAGGCCTTGTGCGGGCCGCCGACGTGGTGGCCCGCTGGGCCGGCCCGATGCCTGCACTCATCCTCAACAGGATCGACGATGAATCCACCGCCGACCTGGTCAAGACGAGCCGCCGCTGGACCGGACTCGACCCCGCCGTTCTCGTCCACGAGCACAGCGATGTGAGACGCCGGGCACGCGCCGCCAGGTCGCCCAGCCACCGCGTCACCCGACCGCTTCGCTCATTGGCGGTGCCGGGATGAGCGACCTCGGATTCCTCGAACCGCTGCTCGCTGACCCCGCCGTAGAGGAGGTGATCGTCCTGGGTGGTCGACGCACGTTCGTAGTGAAAGACGGTGCAAAGACGCTCCTGCCCGGGGTGACGGACGCGCAGACCGTGCGGCGGATCGCCGAGCGACTCCTCGCAGGTACGGGGAGACGACTCGATCTGGCAAGCCCCATCGTTTCTGCTCAGCTCGAGGATGGAAGCCGGGTTCACATCACTGGCCCGCCCGTCACGCACCCGGACCGCCTCAACATCCAGATCCGGAAGTTCGTTCTCGCTGCACAGAACCTCGACCAGCTGGCGGACCGGGGCACTCTGACTCGGGAGCAAGCCGCCGAGCTTGCGTCGGCGATTCGTGACGACCGGACTGTTCTCGTCGCCGGATCGCCCGGAGCCGGGAAGACGACTCTCATCAACTGCCTCCTGAGCGAGGTCCCCCCGCAGCGCCGCGTCGTCGCCTGCGAAGAGGTGTTCGAGATCTCGGTCGATGTCCCGGACATGACTCAGATGCAGACCCGCGACGAAGGTCTGGACGGCGGCGCTGCAATCACCCTGCGCGACCTGGTCCGTGAGGCGCTCCGCCAGCGCCCCGATCGGATCGTCGTCGGCGAGGTGAGGGGTCCGGAGGCACTCGACTTGCTGATGGCGTTGAACGCGGGATGCTCGGGTTTGGCGACGATCCACGCCAACTCCGCCAACGATGCTCTGGACAAGCTCATCAGTTACGCGGTGCTGGCTGGCCAGAACATCTCGATCGAGTTCTTGCGACGGACAATCGCGTCCGTCGTCGACCTCGTGGTGTTTCTTCGCCGTGGCCCCTCGGGACGCGTTGTGGAGCAGATCCTCGATGTTCAGACTCATGAATCCTCAATGTCGCCTCCGTCCTCAGGGGGCCGCGAATGAGGGGGATGGCAGTTGTGCTTGTCGCGTCCAGCGTCTGGGTGCTCGTTGTCAAAGGCCATTCGCGTGCTCGGTCCCGCGTGCCCAGCTTCCGCCAACAGGCTCCCGGGATCGGGTCGGGTCTCTTCGGCTTCGTCCTTGCACTCGCGGCGACAGGGGCCATATTTCCAGCGCTCGGTCTGGC
>JABDMN010000380.1 GCA_013001485.1 Acidimicrobiia bacterium | reverse complement strand
GAGCGACCCTGATTCAGGCCGACGTCGAAGTTGAGGGAGACCGGGCCGACACCGACGTCGCCGTAGCCGGAAAGATCGATGCTCTGTGAGCGCTCGTTGACTTCGTACTCGCCGACCGCCAGCCAGTAGCCGACGATACCGACGTCCGAGACCTTGAGGTCGGGGGTCCTGGGGAAGACCGCGTCGTCCGCCTGCACAGCGCCAAGCGTGGTCGTCATCGGGCTGGCGGGATAGCTGGAGGGGTCGCCAATGCGAACCGGGGTTTCGATGACCGGCAGATTGCCGAGGTGCTTGGCCAGAGCGTTGTAGCGCTTGGACGACCAGACTGTCACCTGGCCGCCGACCGGCACCATCATGCCCATGGTCGAGCCGCCCAGCTCCTCGTCGAGGGCACCGACCGGGTCGTCGATCTCGTAGCGGTAGGCGTGAAAGCATCCCGACGAGACCATGACGACCGAGAAGTCGTTGCCGTGAGCATCGACATCGGGGGAGATGGAGAAACGCGAGCCAATGGTGTAGCGCTTGCCGAGGGTTCGGCGCTTGCTGAACTCGCGCCCGAAGCGGGCCATGAATCCGGCCCGGACTACTCCTTTGATCTTGGCCTCGAAGCCGACACCGACGCCGTAGCGAACCGACATCGAATCGGAGAAGTCCTCGGAGATATTCTCGGTCTGGCCGATGAACAGGTAAGAGCTTGCGTCCGAGAACGTCTGCGAGAACGGCGGAAACTGCAGGGCCATGATTGGCGTGATGCCGCCCGGGACCAGCTCGGGGCCGCCGACCTGACGGGCAGAGGGCGAGTCGCCATCGAGGTCAGCGAGGCCGAGGCGGAGGGGCGCATCGGTGACGCTGAGGGTCTTGGTGACCATGATGGTGTGGGTGGAGGCCGACACTGGACGGCGCAGCTGGACCTCTGCCTCGCCCTGGAGGAGAGCGATTTCGTCCCGGCCGTCCATGTCCATGTCGTCGAGCTCGACGTCGCGGGCTTCAGAGCTGACCGAGGCGGTGCCGAGCTTGCTGACGCTGGTTTCGGACAGCTGCAGGGTATCGAGCTTGTCGTCGATCCAACCAAAGCCGCCGCCATCGCGCAGGGCGATGACCTTGTCGGCGTTGTCGTCGACGGTGCCGGCCGAGATGGCGAGGTAGCCATCGGACGGGCCGCCAATCCACTTGGGCTCGCCGGTTTCCTCATAGTCGTAGTTGAGGGCGACGATGTGCTCGTCGCCGTTCTTTTTGACGTGGAAGACCGGCTCTTTGAAGTTGTCACCATCGACGTCGCCGATGGTTACGTCGTAGCCTTCGGTGGCGCCTTCGACGGTAAAGTTCTCGCAAGCGCCTTCGGCCGCGTCGCAGATTGCGTACTTGCCCGAGGAACCCAGCGCCACGATCTCATCCACGCTGTCCTGGTCGATGTCACCAGCAGCCACGGCGATGGGCTGGAAGCCGATGCTCAGCGAGCTGTCACCGTTGTCGTGTCGGACCTGAATCGTCGCCGAGCCCGCAACTACGGCTACGGCCCCGTCCGGGCGCTGCCCGAGCACGTTGCCGCCGGCGACGTCGAGGATGGCTCCGCCGCCCATGTTCCAGGAACCGCCAGAGCGGTAGGTGATGTCGGAGCTCGAGGGCAGGTAGCCGTCGACCCAGTAACCGCCATCAACCAAGTTGCTGTCGGCAGCGAGGATCTCTTTGTCCTCGAAGAACAGGTAGACCGGCCCGATGGGGGAGCTCGAGTCGTAGGGGCCGTCACCGCAGCGAGCGGGCATACAGACGTTGTTCTCGCAGCTCTCGGAGGGGGCGCAGTCACTCTGGCTGATGCAGCTGATGTCGGTGTCGCCCCAGGCCGGATGCCCGGGACCTTCCGGGGCCTCGGGAAGCTCGCCGGGAGTGGGAAATCCCCCGAAGTCGGACTGCGAGCAGCCGACGACGGCGAGAAGAGAAACAGCGGAGACCCAACGGGCGGACATGGCGATGGCCAGTAGTGCAAACCGGGATCCGGACTCCTGTCACGTAATCTCGATGACTTGTGGCCCGTTGGTGACAACAACGGACACTTCTGTAGCCAACCTCCGAGGTTCGGCTGACCCCAGCAAAACGGCGGGGATTTCAGGACCTTCACAGCCGGTCGACGAGGTTGCGCAGGTAGCCGACCGTGTCCGGCGGAGTGACGATTGCGCTTCGAATCAGCCCGTCGAACTTGCGAATGAGCAGCTCGATGTGCTCGCGGCCGGTCAACACCAGGTACATCTGCCCGATGTAGATCGACGACCGAAGGGGCCCGAAGACGGTCAGCGGCACCGAGTAGTGGGCCAGACCATCGAACAAGAACCAGCGGTAGCGCGGGTATAGCTCGTCGCACAAATCGACCATCTTGGCCAGCTGAGCCCGCCGGGTTCGGGCCGAGAGCTTGGCCCAAATGCCGTGGCCGAGAGCGAACTCCTCGAGGCTCTGCACCGACGAGCACACTTCCATGTCGGTCTCGGGCAGGCGCTGGTAGGCCAGCCGGAACGAGCTGCTCTCGATGCGCTGTTCGGGGGTGGCAGCGGCCGATCGAGCGTATTCGTACTCGATGACCTCGTTGCTCTTGAGCAGATCCGGGATGTTCAGGGGAACGTGCCGGATCTTGTAGCCCTTGGCCTCGCTGTGCCATTGCAGCAGTCGCTCGTCAACCGGGGTCTGGCCTCCGGGAGACAGCTCGACGCCAGTGCCGACCAGATTGGCGCGCACGTCGCCGACGTCGGACAGCCCGATCAGCCAATCGACGCTGACCTGCTCGCTGGCGCCGATGGCGGCCAGGGT
>JABDMN010000378.1 GCA_013001485.1 Acidimicrobiia bacterium | reverse complement strand
GGCGTGTACACCTGGTACGCCACGTCATAGCCGAGGTTGTTGGAGAAGTAGACGCCTGATGTGAGCTGCCCGGAGGGCGCCGAAGAGTCGGGCTCGGCGAACGACGTCTCTGTGAACAGCGGCATGGTCAGTTCGCTGTTGGGACCGAATCCACCGAGCTGGGTGTCCGGGTTGGCCGGGTCGAGCAGCCATTCATCATCGACAACCACCTTGTACAGCAGCCGGGAATCGACGGGCAGCGTCTCGATGAACCCAACCCACAGGTCTGTGTCTGCGATCTGGTCCCCGATGACGCCTTCCCAACTCCCCCACTGGTTGAAGTCGCCGTTCCACTGAACCGAGTCGGCAGCTCCCTTGTAGAAGAAGGCAACCTGGTCAGCAAACACCAGCGGCAGATCGGCGTCGTTCCAGAAAGCCTCCACCATCACCTGAGCGGTCGATGGCCCGGCGGCTTCGACGTCGGCGATCCAGGCCGCTAATCCCCGTGGCGAAGCAGTCGGTGGGTCCACCATCGTCGTTGTCGTGGATGGTGTCGGAGCCGTCGTGGTCGTCGTGGTCGTCGCCGGAACGGTTGTTGTCGTCGACTCCCCGGCAGGAAGAGCGTTGCTACAGGCTGTCGCCAGCGTTGCGATCGCCAGACAGGCGACTGCAAGGGACCTGGTCACCCGGTTTCGGCCTCCGCCAGCAGGCGACGGGCCTCCGTGATCAATTGAGCGGCCCGCTCGATTTCGGACTGGTACGTCGCCAGGTCACCATCGCGCAATGCGTCTTCGGCACGCCCGAAGGACGCTTCTGCATCGGAAAGCAGGTCCGCGACGTTGTCGGGTATCGCCGGCCCGTCTCCGGGCTCACCGCTGCCGGGATCAACGCCGAAGGTGGCGAGAAGAGCCTCGTCCAACGAGTCCCGCATGAAGATGCGGTCCTCGAAGGCGACGACCACCTTCTTGAACTCGGGCAGACCTGTCAGAGCAACCCCGCTGGTCTGCTGGAAGAACGGTGACTGGAGCTGGATGGTGTCTTCCTGGTCCGGGCTCGCCGAGATGTAGATCGGTTGTACGTAGAGGAGCGACTGCTCGACCGGGACAACGAGCATCGTCCCCTGGATCACCCTGGAACCTCCCTGACCGAGCAGGGTGAACTGCTGTGAGATCTCGGGGTCCTGGTTGATCTCGTCGCCAACCTGGCCGGGACCCTTGAGGGCGCGGTCGGCCGGCAGCGAGTAGTCGATGATCTCGCCGTACTGCGCCGGCCCCGACTTGGCCACGAGGAACGAAACCATGTTGGGTCGGTCGGCCGGGGTGAACGGCTGCATGATGAGGAACGAGAGATCGTCCTCCTCCGGCAGCTTCATCAGCTGGTAATACGGCAGCATCGGGCGGAACAGCGTGTTGTCGTCTCCCTCGACGAATGCGTTCGGGTTGCGCAGATCAAGTCGCGGAGAGTTCGAAGGGTCGATGGCGAACTGCCACGGGTCCACGTTTGAGAAGAACTGGGTGGGATCGGTGACGTGATACAGCCGATACTTCTCGGACTGGATGCGGAAGAGATCACCGGGGTAGCGGAGGTGCTCACGTAGCTCCTGTGGCATGAGAGCACCATCGGTGAACAACTCGGGGAAGATCCTTTGCTGGGTGGCGATGATCGGATCTTCCGGGTCCACCACGAAGAAGTTCATCGTCCCATCGTGGGCATCGATCGTCGCCTTGACCGAGTTGCGCAAGTAGTTGAACCTGTTCGGCAGACCCTGAGCCAGGTCCAGGATCGACGTGTTGGCGTAACTGGCGTAGGGGAACCGATCCGAGATCGTGTACATGTCCAGCACCCACACCAGACGACCGTCGAGCACCACCAGATAGGGATCGGCGTCCGACTCGAGGAAGGGGGCGGCCTTGGTGGCCCGCTCCCGGATGTTGCGGATCAGCAGCACCTTCGAGTCGCTGTCGAGCTGGCCCGAGATCAGGGTGTCCAGGTTGACGAATCGGAGCGCAAAGGCGGCTCGACGGAAGAAGTTGCCGAGCTCGATCCCGCCCGCGCCGTCATAGAAGTTGTTTTCGACGGCGTCGCCGGTGGCCCCGATCGGGAAGTCGACTTCGGGCTGCGCCGTGCCAACGATGCGGTATTCATCTGTAGCGAGATCGCCGAAGTAGACACGAGGCTCGTCGATCGTCAGCGACTCGAAACGGGCCTCTGGCGGAATGTCGCCGATGAAGAACTCCGGCTGCCCGTCCTGGGTGACGGCGTTGGCTGGAGAGAGCACGGCGCCGAAACCATGGGTGTACACGAGGCGGTCATTCACCCATCCGCCTGGAGGAGGGATGTTCGGCTCGTCGAGCTCTCGGGCGGAGATCATCACCTGGGTCAGCTCACCGTCGATGAGGTACCGATCGATGTCGACATCGCCGATGCCGTAGAAGGTGCGGATGTCCTGGAGCTGGGCGTAGGTGCGGGCGAGCACGCCGGAGTCCCACAGGCGGAGGTTGTCGATCGTCGGGCGATTCGCGGCGATGCCGGCGGCATCGAGATCGGCTGATGCGCCGAACTCTCGGATTTCGATGGCGTCGAGTCCGTAGGCGAGCCGGGAGAACGAAATGTTGTTGACGACGAACTCGGCCTCTTTGTTGACTTCGTCTGGCTCCACCTGGAACCGCTGGACCAGGGCCGGGTAGACGCCCCCGATGAGGATCGAGGTGGCCAGCCACAGCCCGACGGCAACGGCGGGGAGCCGCCAGCCTCGGAACCTGATGTTCACCAGCAGGATGACGGCGGCGACAATCGAGATGAGCACCAGGAGGAACAGAGCGGGCTCCTGGGCGTTGACGTCGGTGAACGACGCTCCAACGACGCGGCCTCGCGTGGAGTAGAGCAGCTCCCACCTGTCGAGTTGATATCCGACAGCCTTGAGTAGCGCAAGGACAGCGAGCAGCGCGGAAAGGTGGACCTTCACTCCCCCACTCACCGAACGCCGGACACCGTTGGGGGTCTGAAGCTGGATGGCGCCGTTGAGGTAGTGCAGGGCCGCCGTCACCAGGATCGTGACCAGCATCAGCTGGAACATCCATGTGAAGGCGTCTCTGTAGAAGGGGAGGCTGAACACGTACAACCCGACATCGTTGGAGAAGATCGGGTCGAGCAAGCCAAAGTCGCCACCATGGCGCCACAACAGGAACTCGTCCCATGACTGAGTGGCTCCGACACCAACGAGCAACCCGAAGCCGAGAGCTATCAGCACGCGAACCCGCCACACTCGAGGCTCGAACCAGCCCTGGAACCGCTCCAGCAGCTCTTCGTCAGGGTTCCCTGCCATCGACCGGCGACGAGGCGACAGACGATCTGCAATGACGGTGTTCAGCAGGATCAGGCCGGCAGCGATCAGCGAGGCGACTACCACGAGGCCAACCCGGGTGAACAGGGTTGTCCTCCACACACCGGTCAGGGCGACCGAGTCGTACCACAGGTAGTCGGTCCACAGCAGAGCGAACCCACGGATCGACAGGAAGAGGACGAAGGCTGCAATGCCGATCCAGGGGCCGAGCCGGCGGCGGGGCGACGGGGGACGGTCGGGTGATTCACTCATGAGCACTGTGCGAGTCTATGCCCGTTGCGGGGTCAAACCGGCGGTCAGCTGGCCGGGACCACGGTGCACGCGCAGGAGGCGAGCGCTGGAGGCATCACGGTGCCGGGAGGTGGGGCGTCGCCAACGGCCCACGCGAGGCCGTCGCGAGCGGGGCATTCGTCGCACGGAGTGCCCGACTCGACAGCCACCACCTTTGAGACCCCGAGCGATCCGAGACCGGCAACGACGCCACGGTGATAAGCGCCCCGAGCCGCCGCACGCAGGCGACGCTCGGCTTCGTCCGTTCTCCAGGCCCGGAAGACTTTCGAAACGGCAGAGGACACCTTGCGAGTCCCGGCACCCGGGGTAGCAGCATCACCGTGGGCGTTGCGCAGTCCGCGCAACAAGCCGTCGACGAAGTCCGATACGGCGTCAGAAGTTGCAGGTGCAGGTGGCTGAGGCGTCATGGTCCCCGTGATTTCCGCTGCGCCTGTCACTCCGGCGACGACAGCCTCGCGCACGAGCCCGGCGATGTCGTCGGAAAAGGCCGCAGTGAACATGGCGGGCTCAGGATCCCAGTCTCCGACGCCCGCGATTCGCAGATCCTCGAGTACCCGGTTCTGCAGATCGAGGAGTTGACGCTTCACCGACCGCAACGTCCGGTTCTCTATCGGCAGCAACAGCCGGTCGCGCACGTCGAATGGGTCGGCCTCCAGGTGCGCTGCAGTCCCTGTTGAGGCCACGGCCACAGCGACAGGGGATCCGGCAACTTCGGCGGCCTCCGCCTCAGCGACGGGATCTGCCGACTTCTCGGCCGGCTTGGGTTGGGGCTCCGGCTCGGGAGCTTCCCTCAGACTCGCAAAGAGGGCTTGCAGCTCAGGTGACTCCGGCTCTGGCTCGGACTCAGGGAGCGAAACCTCGGGTTCTGGGTCGGCTGTCTCCTCAGGATCCTCGGTCTCGGCTGGCCGGACCTCGGCGGGCTCGTCGTCGGCGACGTCCGCGACGGGCGCCGGCTCAGGCTTCTCAAGCTCGGCCTCGACTGTGTCGCTTTCAGCAGCTGCCGGCTCCAGTGCGGCTGGGGCCTCTCCGGGGCCCTCGTCACGCAGGCGTCGCACTTCGTCGGCAAGCTCGTCGGCATCCACCAGCTGAGGCTCGGTGAATGCGGTGGTCGTCACGATGCGGACCGCACCGCCTTCTTCGCCCCACTGCTCGGTCCCGGTCGGTTCGGACTCGGTGCGGCTGATGTCAGGCAAGTCGTCGACGCCTGCGTACTGCAGCGATTCACGGCGCGCATCGAGCTCCCGCTCCAGCTGGCTCATCGTCGAGCGAGTCGACTCGATCTCCTCGAGGAGCTTGGTACGACGCTCCTCGAGAGCGCGGGCACGCTCATGGGCAGCCTCGGCAGACTTGCGCGCCTCGGCGAGGATGCGCTGCGACTCCTCGCGGGCGTCAGTGATCACGCGCTCGGCTTCATTGCGCCCTCCGCGCAGGAGCTCCTCAGCTTCCCGCCTGGCATCGGAGGTGAGATGGAGCGCCTCGCGTTCTGCCTCGGCGCGGATGAAGAGGGAATCCTGCCGAGCGCTCTCGATCAACTTCGAGGACTCCTCAATGGTTCCGGCCAGCATTGCGGTACCGGTTTCCCAAGCTTCACTTCGGGCCTGCTCGGCGTCGGTCTGAGCCGTCGCCCGATTGAGTCGGGCATCGGTATCGGCCTCGGACCTCCACCGTGCGGCGTCGTCAGCGGCGCGGGCTCGCATTGCCTCCGCAGCCTCCCGCGAGGTCTGCAGAATGCGCCCGACCTCACCCTGAACGGCGTCGATCTCGGCTTTGATGTCTGATGCCGGCGTGATCTCCAGTTCCTCGAGCTGGCGACGGACTTGGCCACGCTCGTCCTCGAGCTCGGCGACGACGCGCTGAAGCTCTGCAATGTGGGCGTCGACGGCGGACTTGTCGTAGCCGCGGCGAACAACCCGAAACTCGGGGTTGGACTCACTCATGTGGACCGCACGATACCGTCGACTTTCGCGACTTCGCAGGCGCGCCGAGCCGTGAGGCGTCAGGACGTGACGGGAACCAGCGACTCGAGGAAGTCCAAGGCATCCTGAAGCGTGTCCACGCTCACCACTCCGACGTCGTCCCCTGCAGCGTCGACGGCGTCTTCGTAATTGGCGCTCGGGACGAGCACATGGTCTACGCCCTGCTCGATCGCGCCGAAGACCTTCTGCCGGACACCGCCGATGGCGCCGACGTTGCCTTCAGAATCGATGCTCCCCGTACCGGCGATGCGATAGCCGCTCGTCAGCTCCTCGGGCGTCAGTTCATCGATGATCTGCAGCGTGAACATGAGCCCGGCCGACGGGCCTCCGATGTTTCGGGAATCGATCTCGACATCGACGGGGAACACGAACGTCCCCGCATTGCCAACGAGGATGCCGATCAGCGGTCGCTCCTCGTCGTCAGGGTTGGGGCCGAGGACCACCGTGAGATCCACCTCCTCGTCGGTGCCTCCCTCGCCAGGTCGCAGGACTGTGAGGTTGAGTGAGTCACCGATCGCTCGGTCGCCAACAACACCGATGAGGTCTGCCGATGTGCTGATGGTCGACTCGGCGGCGTCGATGATGATGTCGCCCTCAGTGAGCACGCCTTCAGCGCCAGAGCCTTCGAGGACGGCGATCACCTCGGCGCCCCGAGCGTCGAACTCCACCTCGTACCCCAGATATTCGAGCGCGACCTTGGTGGCATTGGCCTTCGAGCCCTCCATCATGTCGAGGTTTTGACGCCGGAGCTGCTCCTGTGTCACCCCGACCGGACGGATGGTCTCCCGCTCCTGCAGATCGGTCGTCGGATCGAACCAGCCGATGATCGCCTCGAGGAGGTTGGTTTCACGCAGCGAGACGGTGAGAAAGAACAAGTCACCGTCTTCATTGCCATCGCCGGCAGCGACCTCCACGAAGTCGTCGACATCGTTGACCGGACCCGGTTGGAGTGCGTAGTAGCCCACCTCGACGTTGCGAGCGAGCACGACCCCAAGACCAAGCACGAGCATCAAGGCGGCCAGCACGAAGGGCCACTTCGGGTACTTGATACGGACGATCGGCGGGGGCTGCGAGAGCCCCTCGGAGTCCGTGGGTGGAAGGTCGATGCCAGCGCGGTCCATCAGGTGGGCGATGGTAGAGGCGAGCGGTGACTAATTCGTCATGCTCACAGCAAAGGCGCCGACGCTGCCCTCTCGGCGATGACCACGATCCGGTATCGGGCAGACCCCTTGGGGTGACAGGCGAACATCGTCAAGATCGGGCTACCCGAGTCGTACGTGATCCACACGTCTTCCGGTTCGACGATTGCGGTGGTAGTGACCTTGTACAGGACAGGTATCCCGCTCCCGTCGGTGACGTACACGACGTCCCCAGGCTTGAGGTCGTCGAGGTCGCCGAACGGAGCTCCGTAGGTGGTGCGGTGACCGGCGAGCACCATGTTGCCCTCTCCCCCCGGACGCGCAGTTCCCACCCAGTGGGCGACTCCCTGGTTGATAACCGACATATCGACGCCCGCCAGGATCGGTGTGTCGAGACCGATGGCGGGAATCTGGATGTGGCTCGTCTTGAAACCCAGGGTCTGGAGGGGGTCGCCGGCAGGTTGGCGCCCAGCCGCTGGGGCGTAGGCAGCCGGGTCGAGCGTGTCGGCACCGGTTGCCGGCGCCACGCCAAGCAACGCGGCGAGCAGCAACAACGAACCGAAGACGGCCAGCGAGCGCTTCATATGGTCTCTATCGGCACTTCCAGAGGGTGAACTTGACTGTACAGGCGGCCAGCTATGAGCTGCCGACTGCCGGCCGGGCAAAGGGAAAGGGGGCGGCCGAAGCCGCCCCCTCTCATTCGATGTCAATTGTTGCTTACGAGCAGGGCTCGCTGAAGTCATAAGCGGCTGCTGTCGGACCCACGAAGAAGTCCTGAAGCACCGAGATGCCGGTCGAGGCCGTGACGTCGACCTGACCGATCACCGAGGCCCGCGGAGCGTTGTCGTCAGCCGCGCCAGCGAAC
>JABDMN010000362.1 GCA_013001485.1 Acidimicrobiia bacterium | reverse complement strand
ACGTCGGGGAGCTTGATGTAATAGGCCTCTGGCTCGGCGGTGTCCTCGTTGCGTTGCACTCCGGCGAAGCCGATCTTCACGTGGGGGAGGAGGTCCTCGACCGCTTCGAGCAACCCGAGCCCCGCCCGCAGCACAGCCACGGCGACGACGTCCCCCATGCGCCAGCCGGTGGTCGTTTCGAGTGGGGTGGACACCTGGTACTCGTGCGGCTTGAGGCTCTTCGTGGCTTCCATCAACAGCGTGTAGGTGAGGTTGCGGGCGGCACCCCGGAAGGCATCGGGCTCTGTCTCGACATCGCGCAGCGTTGTGAGGTAGTGACGGGTGAGCGGATGGTCGATGACAGTGAGGTTCACGTTGTCAGGCTAGTGAGAGAGCCATCCGTCCTACACTCGCTGGCCGTGTTCGACACCATCAGTTCCAGTCTCGGTGAGGTCTTTGGACGCCTGCGCGGCAAGGGCAGGCTTGGCGAAGACGACGTCGACCAGGCCTTGCGTGAGGTCCGTCTCGCTCTGCTCGAAGCAGATGTGAACCTCGGAGTCACCAAGAACCTGCTTGGCCGCGTCCGTGAGCGGTCGGTGGGTGCCGAGGTGACGAAGAGCCTCACTCCCGGTCAGCAGGTGATCAAGATCGTTCACGAAGAGCTGATCATGACGCTCGGTGAAGCAGCCGTCCCGCTCAACCGCCCGGCGGCACCGCCCCAGGTCATCCTCATGGTGGGACTTCAGGGGTCTGGAAAGACAACCTCGTCGGCGAAGCTGGCCGCGTCGTTGAAGGCCCGGGGGAAGCGACCTGTCCTTGTTGCCGCCGACCTGCAGCGGCCGGCGGCGATCGACCAGCTCGAGACCCTGGGGCGCAGCATCGGTGTTCCGGTGATCGTCGACCGCAAGGGCAAGGCGCCGAAGCTGACCAAGACGGCCCTGAAACAGGCTCGCTCTGAAGGCCACAACGTTGTGATCATCGACACGGCCGGCCGGCTCCAGATCGACAGCGATCTCATGAACGAGCTCGCTGCGATCCGCAAGGCAGCCGATCCGGACGACGTCCTGCTGGTGGTCGACTCAATGACCGGCCAAGAGGCCGTGGCCGTGGCAGAGGGGTTCCTCGAGTACACAGATCTCACCGGCATCGTTCTCACCAAGATCGATGGCGACGCCAGGGGAGGGGCGGCGATCTCGGTCAGAGAGGTCACGGGCTGTCCCATCAAGTACGTCGGGACCGGCGAGGCCACAGACGCCCTCGAGGTCTTCCACCCCGATCGGATCGCGTCGCGCATCCTGGGCATGGGTGACGTTCTGACTCTCATTGAAAAGGCCGAAGAGGCGTTCGACGAGGAGGAGGCCGTGCAAGCGGCTCAGAAGATGGCCACGGCCAGTTTCACCCTCGAGGACTTCCTCGAGCAGTTCCAGCAGCTCCGCAAGATGGGGCCCCTGAGCCAGCTGGTTAAGATGATTCCCGGCGCTCAGGACGCCATGGGCGATGCCCAGGTAGATGAGCGCGATTTGAGCCGCGTCGAGGCTGTCATCCGTTCGATGACTCCTGCGGAGCGGCGGGATCCCCGCACCATCAACGGGAGCCGCCGACGCCGCATCGCCGCGGGTTCGGGGACTCGTCCGCAGGACGTGAACCGGGTCCTCAAACAGTTCAACGATGCACAGAAGATGATGAAGAGCCTGGCCACCGGCGGGACCCCGATACCGGGGCTCAGCCTGCCGGGGCAGAGGCGACGAAAGAAGAGGTAGCGATGCCGGTCAAGATTCGGCTGACGAGGATGGGCAAGAAGAAGCAGCCCTCCTATCGCGTCGTGGTGATGGACTCGCGCCAGCCCCGTGACGGCAAATACATCGAGCAGATCGGCCGTTATGACCCGCTGCAGGATCCGTCCGTGGTCGAGATCGATCAGGACCGCGCCGAATTGTGGCTGTCGCGAGGCGCTCAGCCCACCGAGCGGGTCGCCAAGCTTCTCGAAGTAACCGGAGCGATGACGAGCCACAAGGTCGCCACCGGCCAGATCCACACTGTCGGCGATAAACCGGCCGAGGAGCCGGCAGCCGCACCAGTCGCCGAGATGCCGGGCGAGATCCATGTCGTCGGCGGCGACGAGCCAGAAGAAGAAATCACTGAAGAGACCACAGACGAGGAGGCCGAATGAGCCAGGGAGACATCGTCGGCCGTGTGGTCGCGTACGTGTGCAAGGAGATCGCCGAGGACGCCGAAGCGGTGACCGTTGAGGTCGTCGATGACGGCGATGATCGAGTCGTCGCCGAGGTCCACGCCGCCAAGCCCGACATGGGACGCCTCATCGGGCGTCGAGGCCGCGTCGCTCGAGCCATCCGCACTGTTGCCTCGGTTGCTGCCGAGGAAGAGGGCCTGAGCGCCCAGGTTGAATTCCTCGACTGACGATCGCATCTCCGTCGGGTACGTGCGCCGTGCCCACGGCATCCGTGGTGATGTCATCGTGCGACCGCTCACCGACTTCGAAGGGCGTTTTGTCGCCGGTTCGGAGTTCCTCACCGACGAGAGCCCGTCGCGTTCGCTTCGCGTCACAAGGGCCCAGGACCACAAGGACGGCTACCTCGTCCACTTCGACGCTGTCACCAGCCGCAACGACGCCGAGGCTCTTCAAGGTGTGACGTTCACCATCTCAGCGTCCGAACGCCGTGATCTCGGGGAGAACGAGTTCTGGCCTGAAGACCTTCAGGGCATGGTTGCCATCACGCCAAATGGAGACCGCCTCGGCACGGTGGTTGGCGTTGTCCTCGGTGAAGCCCAGGACCGGCTGGTAGTCAGTACCGCCGATGGCGTCGAGATCGAGGTGCCGTTCGTGGACCCGATCGTGTCCGTCGTGCACCCCTCGGGCGGGCACGTCGTGATCGATGCTCCGCCTGGTCTGTTCGAGGCCCCTACGGCAGGGTGACTCCCTCGCCATCAGGCGTGGCGATGTCGACCGCCACACCCTCTGGAACGGTTGCCGTGAATGAACCCCATGAACCCGGGAATGACGCCACCGCGATCGTGGTGAAAGCGTCGCCGGAGCCCACGACGACCTCACTGGTGGTGGCGTAGCCCGCGATGGCTCGCGGCGATTCATTGGTCCAGGTGGCGACGACGACGCCGGCTCCGGTGAGTGGCGCGGAGTCTGTGTCGAGTTCGCCGGACCGCGGTAACAGGTCAACGACCACTCGCGCCGGTGCATCGAGATCGAACACCCGGACGTCGGCGGGTTGTCCCAAGTGGATGTCGATGAAGAACCCTCCGTCCGAGTCATGTACGACGTACCCGGTGGTCGCCATTCCGGCCGTCGAGAACTGACCGACTGCCGTGTCGATGACGGCATCCGGGAACTCGACTCTCAGGATGTGGGCCGACACGAACACCGCAGCCCCTTCGCCGACCAGTGACCCGGGTGAGCCGTCGGTCGTGAGCAGGTCGATGACCAGGCGTTCGCACTCTCCGTAACCCGCCCAGCGCACACCGCCAATCACACCCGCGTCGCCATCGGCTTCGCCAAACAGCGCCACGGTGCCTTCCGTCTCGAAGGGGATGTCACCGGCGACACACGGGGAGGTCGAGGGCGCCACGGTCGACGTCGTCGTTGCTGGCTGTGTTGTCGTGCTCGGCGTTGGCGTGTCGCTGGTGCAGGCGCCGGTGAGGATGGCGATCGCTATGACGAACCGGGCAAGACGCATGGACGGATTATGGACCGGAACTGCCTCCGGCTGCCCCACTCGCGTCAGAACAACGCGGGACGGAAGATGCGGTCGTGTGCGGCCACCGCGAAGCGATCGGTCATTCCGGCCACGTAGTCGACAACCTGGGTGAGCTGATCGGCGTCGTCATGTCGGTATGAGTCGGGAACCTCGTCGGGGTGGTTCATGAAGTGCGCGACCAGATCTCGCACGACCTCTTTGGCCCTCCGGCGCTCCGGTTCCATCGACGGTGCCACATACACCCGCTCGAACATGAAGGCTCGCAGATTGTGCATGACGCCGAGGAGTGCCGGGTCCATGGCTATCTCACCCGTGGCAAGTGAGTGATCGATGACCGCATGCACCATCGAGTCGATCCACTGCTTACCGGGCTCGCCAAACGCGACAAGGGCATCAGCCGGGAGATCCTCCGGCTTCAACGCATCAGCGCGAACGGCGTCCTCGACATCGTGCGCGAGGTAAGCGATGCGATCGGCATACCGCACGATGCCGCCCTCGTGAGTGGTCGGGCCCGGTTCGACCCGCCATGGGTGGGCGCGGATCGCTTCGGTCACCTGGTGGGTCAGGTTGAGCGGTTCGAGTACCTCGAAGATCCGAACCGACTGATCCGAGTGACGCCACCCGCCCTCGACGAACTCGCTGAGAGCCTCTTCGCC
>JABDMN010000337.1 GCA_013001485.1 Acidimicrobiia bacterium | reverse complement strand
AGGTTGATGATCACGATCGTCCACAGATCGGTGGCAAAGGCGAGGAAGGGGACCAGCAGCGCCCGCCCGATGTCGGCGATGACAATGAGCTTGCGCCGGTCGATGCGGTCGGCGAAGACACCCGCCGCGGCGCCAAACAAGAGCCCGGGAAGTATCCGGGACAGCAAGGCGACGAGGGTGCCGGTCCCGCCACCGATCTCAGCCGCGACGGCGAGGGTGGCGAAGATCGTGATCCAATCACCGATCGATCCGATGGCACCTGCCCACCACAGACGGGCGAACATGCCGGAACGGATGAGGCCAATTGCGCTGGTCGCGGGAGGAGACATCCTCGCCGAGGCTACTTACCGGATGCGGCCTTCTTCGCCCTCCGCTCGGCAAGCAGCTCGATGGCCCGCTCGTCGGTCACGTTCTCGGGCGTGTCTCCCTGGCGGAGAGATGCGTTGGTCTCGCCGTCGGTGACATACGGTCCCCACCTGCCCTCCTTGACGACCATCTTCTTGCCCGAGTTCGGGTCCTCTCCCAGCTCCTTGAGCGGTGGCTTGGCGGCACGCCGCCCCCTCTTCTTGGGCTGGGCGTAGAGCGCGATGGCCTCGTCGAGCGACACTGTGAAGATCTGCTCCTCGGCCTCGAGCGACCGGGTGTCGGACTCCTTCTTCAGGTACGGCCCGTAGCGACCGTTCAGTGCCGTGATCTCCTCGCCGCTCTCCGGATCGACACCGACGACTCGCGGCAACGTCAACAGACGCAAGGCGTCGTCGAGACCAACTGTGTCAAGGCTCATCGAATCGAACAGAGACGCCGTCTTCGGCTTGGACTTGGAACCCTCCTCCGGCTCGCCGAGCTGGACGTACGGCCCGTACCGTCCCGACCTGGCGATGACGTCGAGCCCGCTCTCGGGATCGACACCAAGCACGCGGTCACCGCTCGGCGCCGACAACAGTTCGACCGCACGATCGACATCGAGCTCGTCGAGAGCGACGTCGTCTGGGATCGAGGCAGTCTCCTCGCCTCGCTGCAGGTAGGGCCCGTACTTGCCGGTGCGCAGAACGACCTCCTGCCCATCGGCATCATCTCCGAGAACCAGCGTGTTGATGGCACGAGCGTCGATGTCGTCGAGATTCCCTGAGACCAGACCCTTCAAGCCAGGGTGCCCGTTCCCGAAGTAGAAGGCGTTGAGCCAGGGAACGGCCTCTTCATCGCCGGCAGCGATCTTGTCGAGGTCGTCCTCCATACGGGCGGTGAACGCGTAGTCGACGAGGTTGGAGAAGTGGCCCTCGAGGAGGCGTACCGTCGCAAACGCGACCATTGTCGGCACGAACGCCGGGCCTCGCTTCACGACGTAGCCGCGGTCCTGGATCGTTGTGATGATCGACGCATACGTGGACGGCCGGCCGATGCCGAGTTCTTCGAGCCGCTTGACGAGCGACGCCTCGGTGAAGCGAGCGGGTGGCTTCGTCTCGTGTCCCTTGGGCTCCATCTCTCGAACGCCGACGTCCTCTCCTTCGGCGACAGGCGGGAGATGACGTTCCTGATCGTCGAGCGCAGCGTCCGGGTCGTCACTTCCTTCGACGTACGCACGCATGAACCCGGGGAAGTGGATGGTCTTCCCGGATGCCGCGAACACAGCCTCGCGACCTGAGGTGGTGCCAGTCCCGGCTACCCGGACCTGGAGACTCTCACCCTTGGCATCCTTCATCTGCGAAGCGACCGTGCGCTTCCAGATGAGGTCGTAGACCTTGGCTTCATCCGAGCCGGCGCCCATCGCGGTACCGACGGCCGCCGGGTCCTGGAATTCCTCGCCAGCGGGGCGGATCGCCTCGTGGGCTTCCTGGGCGTTCTTGACCTTCGAGGCGTACATCCGTGGCTTGGCGGGGATGTAATCGGCGCCGTATCGATCGACGACGAGAGACCGGGCTGCGGCGACTGCCGTCTCGGACAGGGTCGTCGAGTCCGTGCGCATGTACGTGATGTACCCGTTCTCATAGAGACGCTGGGCAGCTCTCATGGTGCGCTGGGCACCGAAGCGAAGTTTTCGACCGGCTTCCTGCTGCATCGTGGAGGTGCGGAATGGCGGGTATGGCTTTCGGGTGAACGGCTTTGCCTCGACCGAAGACACTGCGAACTCGCTGGCACGGAGCTCCTCGGCGAGCGTTGTGGCAGCCGCCTGGTCGAGAAGGACACGATCCCCGCCGATCGAGCCCGACGAATCGAAGTCTTTCCCGGTGGCGAGGCGGGTCCCGTCGATCTCGACGAGCGTCGCCGCAAACCCATCTCCATGGGCTTCGAACTCAGCATCGATGTCCCAGTAGGAAGCCGAGACGAAGGCCATCCGCTCGCGCTCGCGCTCGACGATGATGCGCACGGCCGGCGATTGGACACGCCCGGCCGACAGGCGGGGACGGATCTTGCGCCACAGCACCGGCGAGACCTCGTATCCGACCAGCCGGTCGAGCACCCGACGGGCTTCCTGGGCGTCGACGAGGCGACGGTCGAGATCGCGGGGGTGATCGATCGCCTCGCGAATTGCCTGTGGCGTGATCTCGTGGAACACCATCCGCTGCACAGGAACCTTCGGGTTGAGGACCTCGAGGAGGTGCCACGCGATCGACTCCCCTTCACGATCTTCATCCGTCGCCAGATAGAGCTCGTCGGCGTCCTTGAGCAGACTGCGGAGCTTCGTGATCTGCTTCTTCTTGTCTCCGGGCACCACGTACAGAGGCTTGAAGTCGTTATCGACGTCAACGCCAAGGGACGCCCAGGCCTCACCCTTCATCGACGCTGGAACATCAGCTGCAGAGCGAGGGAGATCGCGGATGTGTCCGATCGATGACTCGACCTTGAAGCCCTCGCCGAGGTATCCGGCGATCGTGCGTGCCTTGGCCGGCGACTCGACGATGACGAGTTTGTAAGCCATTGGTGAACCTTGCTGGTGAGGGAGCCGCCGAAACGGCCCTTGATTATCTATGCCGAGAAGCGGTGTCTGTCAAGCACCCGGCCCGACACTCGTTTCATCGGGCACTCGAATCGATACCTGTGGTGAACCTCTCAACGACCCGATCGCAGGTGAACTCACGGACCACCCGCTCCCGTCC
>JABDMN010000310.1 GCA_013001485.1 Acidimicrobiia bacterium | reverse complement strand
GTCCTCTTCAGCGGCTTTGGCGGCACCACGGCCACCGCCGACGTGGGCGACAAGCCCGTCAACCGCGCCACTCCCGACGACGTTGCGATTGCCCTCGGATACGCCGACTCGGCCATGATCGTGCCCGGGTACGGGCTTGCCGTCGCCCAGGCGCAACACGTCACCCGGAAACTCGCCGACGAGTTGGAACGACGCGGAGTCAAGGTCACCTACGCCATCCACCCGGTCGCCGGTCGCATGCCGGGGCACATGAACGTGCTGCTGGCCGAGGCCGACGTCCCCTACGACCAGCTGGCTGATCTCGACCAATCGAACCCGATGCTTCCTCAGACCGACGTGGTCCTGGTCATCGGAGCGAACGATGTCGTGAACCCGTCAGCCAGAGATGACGCCGGGAGCGCCATCTACGGGATGCCGATCCTCGAAGTCGACCTCGCCAAGACGGTGATCGTGGTGAAGCGCAGCCTCTCCCCCGGTTTCGCCGGCATCGACAACCCGCTGTTCTACAACGACAACACGATGATGCTGTTCGCCGACGGTAAGAAGGCGATCGAGTCGGTGCTTGGAGCTCTCGACGACCTGTAGGTTCGTGCCATGGAGTTCTACGAAGCGGTGCGCCGGCGCCGGATGGTGCGCAACTACGCCGAAGCACCCGTGGATCCTGGAGCGGTCGACCGCATCGTGGACGCCGGACGCCGCACCCCGTCGGCCGGCTTCTCCCAGGGCGTTGCGTTCGTGGTCGTCACCGACTCGGAGTTACGGTCTCAGATTGCAGACCTTGCCAATGAGCCGGCCTACGTCGCCATGGGGCTGGACCCATGGATCTCGCGGGCGCCGGTCCACATCGTCCTTTGTGTCAGCGAAGAGGCCTATCACCGGCGTTACCAAGAGACTGATAAGACCAACGAGGACGGCTCCGAGATCGAATGGCCGGTGCCGTACTGGTGGGTAGACGCCGGCGCTGCGATGCAGAACATGCTGGTTGCCGCTGTCGCTGAGGACCTCGCAGCCGGGTTCCTCGGCGCTCACGCCGCTCCAGAGATCGGCGCCATGCTCGGCGTCCCCGACGAATACGCCATCGTCGGCATCATCACGATCGGTCATCCTGCACCCGATCGTCGCTCCGGTTCGTTGCAGCGGGGCTGGAGGGATCAGGCCACAGTCGTGCACCGCGATCGGTGGACCGGCCGAACCCGTCCGGCGAGCTGATAGCGTCGTCGGCTGTGCTCGAACTGAACGGTCTGTCCAAACGATTTGGCGATGTGGTTGCCCTCGACGGCTGCACATTCTCGCTGCGACCCGGTCAGCTCCTTGGCTTCCTCGGCCCGAATGGTGCCGGCAAGACCACAGCAATGCGATCCGTGTTCGGGCTTGTGCGCCCCGACTTCGGCGCGGTTCATTGGCACGGCGAGCCGGTGACTGCGACCAGCCGGCTCCGGTTCGGGTACATGCCCGAACAGCGAGGGCTGTATCCCAGAATGAAGGTTCACGACCAGCTCATCTACTTCGGCCGACTCCATGGCATGGAACGAACCGTTGCGTCCGACTCGGCCATGAGCCTCCTCGAGGAGCTCGGGCTCGGCGATCGGGCGGATGATCGCCTGGAGGAGCTGTCCCACGGCAACCAGCAGCGGGTGCAGCTTGCCGCTGCCCTCGTCCATGATCCCGAGGTACTCGTGCTCGACGAGCCGTTCTCCGGACTCGACCCTCTCGGTGTGGAATCCCTGGCCGGGGCGCTCGCCGAGCGCGCCGACGCCGGTGCCGCCGTCATGTTCTCGTCCCACCAGCTCGACCTCGTCGAAGATCTCTGCGAGGACGTTGTCATCATCAACCGCGGCACGGTCGTCCTCGACGGCCCGGTGCGCAAGCTGCGCTCCGACTCGCCGGTTCGATACCTCGACGTCGAGGTCAAAGGCTCCGAAAGCCGCTGGATCGACACCCTGGAGAACATCCACGTGATCACCCGCGACGGAGACCGGACCCGGGTCGAGGTCCATGACCACGATGGCGTCAGCCGCCTCGCCGCCGCCGCTGAAGCAGCGGGCGAGGTCGTTCACTTCGCATTCGAGCCACCCAACCTGTCCGAGGTCTTTCGCAGGGCGGTGGGCCAGTGACCCCTCTACGCGCCATCTCACTGGTCGCGACCCGTGACTTCGCCGAGCGGATCCGGTCGCGAGCTTTCCAGTTGTCCACGGGGTTCACGATGCTGCTGGTCGCGGCGTTCCTGATCGTGCCGACGTTTTTCGACGATGACCCCGAGCCCTACCGGGTCGCCGTAGAAACCACGGTCTCAGCCGATATCGAACCAACGATGGAGGCGCTCGACTCCGAAGGCGTCGGCTTCGTGTTCAGTCGAGTGCCGACGGAAGTGGCATCGAGCGGCGTCGAGAACGGCGACTACGAAGGAGCAATCGTCGCTGGGCCCGAGGTCCTGATCGGTGACGGAACGCCGGGAACCCTGCGGTCGCTGCTGGTCGCTGCGGCCACAACCTCGATCATTGCCGAACGGGCCGAAGACCTCGGTCTCGACCCGACGACGCTCACCCAGCTGCTCACACCTCCCGACATAGCGGTCTCCGATGTCACACCGGTCACCGAGGACGACAAGGAGAGCAATCAGGGCTTCGCAGCCATCCTGGCAATCGTGATGTTCATGGTGATCGTCACGTACGGGCAGTGGATCCTGATCGGAGTGGTCGAGGAAAAGAGCAACCGGGTGGTGGAGATGGTGCTTGGCGCCCTCCGGCCCCATCGGCTCCTCGTCGGCAAGATCGCCGGCATCGGTGCGCTGGGCCTCCTCCAGGTCCTGGCGATCGTCGCCATGTCGATCGTGGTTGGCCGGTTCATAGACCTGCCGGCTCTCCCCGAGGCCGCCGTGGGCACGGTTGTGTGGTCCATCGTGTGGTTCTTCCTCGGCTTTGGCTTCTATGCCACCGCCTATGCGGCGGCCGGTTCGCTGGTCTCACGGCAAGAGGAGGCTCAGAACGCGGCCTTTCCCCTCACGATCCTGCTGTTGGCCTCGTTCTACACGGCGCTGTTCTCGGTCGGGTCGGACAACCCGGTGCTGAGAGTCGCCTCGTTCTTGCCTCCCTTCGCACCGATCACCATGCCGCTTCGGATCGCCGGGGGTGACGCCGCAGCGTGGGAGATAGCGGTATCCCTCTCCGTGATGGTGGTGTCCACGTATCTGCTTGTCCGGTTCGCCGGACGGGTGTATTCCGGAGGTCTGCTCCGGACCGGCGGCAAGGTCAAGCTGCGCGAGGCGTGGCGTTCGGCCGAGGCATGACCCCAAGACGCGCAGAGATGTCCGACCGCTGCCGTACAATCGCGACACCGCGATTCGAAGTGAGCCCATGAACCTGTCCATCACCACGCGCCTCCCCTATGCCCCACCCGTCGAGTTCGTCGAGCGCAAGGGCACGGGCCATCCCGACACGATCTGCGACTTCATGGCGGAGGAACTGGCCCGGAAACTGGCCCGTGAGTACCTGGCCAACACCGGTGCGGTACGCCACTTCAATGTCGACAAGGCGTTGCTGGCCGCCGGCTCGGTCGACGTCGGGTTTGGCGGGGGCTCACACCTGACGAAGTCCCGGTTGATCCTGGTGGGCAAGGCAGACTTCTCCAGAGACTGGGCTCCCGATCCCAAATCGCTCGCCGACGAGTTCCACAAGATCCTGATGGGCCTGCTCCCGGACGCCGACGAGGACGCATTCGAGGTCGAGGTCTGGTTGAGCCAGTCCGCCGCCGACCTTGCCGTGGTCAACGAGGGTGATGTGCCCTTGAGCAACGACACCTCCTTCGCTGCGGTGTCGCTGCCCCGCTCACCTCTCGAGGAAGCGGTGCACCGGGTGGAAGTCCATCTCAACTCCGATGCCTTCCGCAACGTGGTGCCGGTGGGTCGCGACATCAAGGTGATGGGTGCTCGATTCGATGCCGAGGCACGGCTCACCGTCGCAATCCCGGTGCTGGCACAGCGGGTGCAGAATCGGGACGAGTACGACGAAGTCCTCGACACCGTGCGGGCAGCTGCTCTCGCCGAGGCTCGCGAGGTTCTCGACAATCAGGTCGACGTGGCCGTGAATCAGGCCGACAGCGCCGACTCCGCCTACCTGACGATGTCCGGGACCTCGGCCGAGGCAGGTGACGATGGCCAGGTTGGACGGGGCAACCGCTTCGGCGGCCTCATCACGCCGTACCGTCCGATGAGCCTCGAGGCGGCGGCAGGCAAGAACCCGGCGGCCCACGTCGGCAAGACATATCACGCCGTTGGCCACGACATCGCCACCCGGCTCCTCGAGGAAGGTGTCGGCGAAACCACTGTCAGACTGCTCTCGTCGATCGGAAAGCCCGTCACCGAGCCCCAAGCGGTGCACGTTCAGGTGGTCGGACAACCTGACGAGGCTCACGTCGCCGGGATCGTGGGCGACGCCTTTGCTGATTGGGACGGCGTGCGGGACCGCCTCATCGACGGTCACTACGACCTGTTCTGATCAGCGTGCCCGACTGGCCCTTCCCACCTCCAATCGACCCCATGAAGGCCAAGGTGCGGGAATCTCCGCCGGAGCCTCCAGGCTGGGTGTACGAGCCCAAGTGGGACGGCTTCCGGATGCTTGCCTGGGGAGGCTCCGAACCCCGGCTCGAGTCTCGCAACGGCAAGCCGATGCTGCGCTACTTCCCCGAATTGCTGCCAGCCCTCGATGCCCTTCCCCCGGGCACGGTCGTAGACGGCGAGATCGTCGTTGTCATCGACGGCGTCACGAAGTTCGACTCGCTGCAGCTGCGCATCCACCCCGCGGCGTCCAGGGTGGAGATGCTGTCCGGAGAGATCCCGGCTGAGCTGGTCGCCTTCGACCTCCTCGCCCTCGAAGGCGAGGACCTGCGTCACCTTCCCTACTCGGAGCGCCGCACCAAGCTCGAAGCTCTTGTCCCCTCTCTGGGGTCGCAATGGCACCTCACCCCGGTGACAGACGACCTCGAGGAGGCCACCCGATGGTTCCACGACTACGAGGCAGCCGGATGCGACGGGATCATCTGCAAACAGACCGATGGCGCCTATCTGGAAGGCAAACGGACCTGGATCAAGTGGAAGCACAGACGTGATGCGGACTGCGTCGTCGGTGGTTACCGCGTCCACAAGGACGGCGACAAGATCGGCTCGATCTTGCTCGGCCTCTACACCGACGACGGCGACCTCCACTTCATCGGCCATTGCTCAGGGTTCTCGGACCACGATCGGGTCGAGCTGCTCCGCCAGTTCGAGCAGATCCGCTCAGACGCAAGCTTTGGCTCGACCGACGGAGAGCCGGTGCGAATGCCGGGTGCCGAGAGCCGCTGGTCGGGCGGCAAGAACCTGTCCTGGATCCCTGTCGAGCCGGGGGTGGTGGTGCAGATCAGCTACGACCAGCTCGAAGGCAACCGGTTCCGCCACGCCACTCGCTTCGAGCGGTGGCGGCCGGACAAGCCGGCAGCCGAATGCACGATGGATCAGCTCGTGCGTCCCGAGGGCGCCTCGTTCGGCGAGGTCGTCGGTTGAGCGATCCAGCAACCGCGCCCAGAGTCATCCTCATCGGTGGACCGCCGGGAGCCGGAAAGACCACGCTCGGGCTGGCCCTGGCCCACCGCCTGCGACGCAGCTCGATCACCGTCGACACCCTCATGATCGCTGCACGGGCCGTCACTACTCCCGAGTCTCATCCCGGGCTTCACGCGATGGGGCCGCACACCGAATACTTCACGGCTGGTCCACCCGAGAAACTGATCGCCGATGCCGAGGCCCAATCCCAAGCGGGGCGGATCGCAATGGAACGCGTCGTCCGGGCCCACTCAACGTTCCGAGAGCCGGTTGTCTTCGACGGGTGGCAGCTGCGGCCAGCGTGGTTTGCCGAGCTCGGTCTCGACAACGTGGCGTCGTTCTGGATACACATCGTTCCATCCGTGCTCGAGGAGCGAGAGCGCGCCAACACCGAGTTCCTGGCCGGTTCGGGCGATCCGGAACGCATGTTCCAGAACTTCATGGCGAGAAGCTTGTGGCACAACGAATACATCCGGGAAGAAGCCGAAAAGCACGGCTTCCCAATCCTCCACCAGGACGGCTCCCTCAGCGTCGAAGCCCTATGTGAGCTGGTTCTCTCGTCAGCGCGGTAGGCAAAGGGCATCACCTGTCAGCGCTTGCGGACCCGCCAGATTTGCTCGCTTGGCCATTGCCGCGCCCACTCGGCGTCGAAGAAGCTCACCGGAGACTCCGCACCTTCTGGAGCCTGGACTTCGATCAAGTCTTCGACCTCGAAGCCGTTGGCTCGGAACAGGCGGATCCACTCACCAAAACCGATGTTGAAGTTGACTCCCTCGGTGTCAGGCCATTCGAAACGGTGCATCCCGAAGTAGGGCCGCATCAGGATGTTCTCTGCCGGGTCGATCTCCAGCGGCTTTGCACACAACAGCACCAGCGCCGAATTGCCCAGAAACACCAGGGTCCCCCCGGGCCGGAGGAGCCGCGAAGCCTCGGGGATCCATCGATACGGGTCACTCCAGATAGCGGCCCCGTACTCGGACAGGATCACGTCGAATGACTCGTCTACGAAGGGAGAGGCCTCGGCCGCAGCTCGCACCAGCGGAAACTCCAGGTCATGCAGCTTCTGGAGCCGCCGCGCCGTCTCCAACTGCCGGGGAGACAGATCGAGCCCAACCGGGCGGGCTCCGAGTCGCGCCATCCACGCCGAGAAGTACCCCGTCCCGCAACCAAGATCCAGCACATCACGGTCTTCGATCTCGGGAAGAGCGCCGATCTCGGATTCGGGGACACCAAAGACGCCCCACCTGACCTCATCCGCCGCCCAGTTCTCCTCCCCCATGACGGCGTACTCGTCCGCTTTGCCGTCCCATTCGCTCTGGTTCTTGTCGAGGTAGTCGGGACCGCTCACTTGTCCTCCCAGTTCTCGGCGACCTTCTTGGACGGTTGGACGCGTGGTGGTTCTCCCGGCATCTTCGGATAGTGCGGCGGCCACGGTGCATCACCGATACCGGCCTCCTCATCGGCGGCCACCATCTCCATGACGGCATCCAGCCGGCACGCAGCCTCGTCGATCCCGTCGGTGAGATCGCCGACGTCCGACCAACGCTCCTTGAAGGACATCAGATCCCAGGCCGTGTGGTCGATGGTGTCGAGCTCGGCCCAGGTGAACGGGGTCGACACGAGCCCGGTGTGGCGGATGCTGTACGCCGAGGCGATCGTCTTGTCCCAGGCGTTCTGGTTGTAGTCGAGGAACACTCCTGAGC
>JABDMN010000032.1 GCA_013001485.1 Acidimicrobiia bacterium | reverse complement strand
GAATCGTCGAGGCGCAGGCCGAGCCGCTGTTCTACATCGGCTCGTTCGGCATCCCATTGCCCTACGTGATCACCGGCCAGATCATCGGCTTTGGGATCTTTCTGACCGCCAGCCTCGCTGAGCTGTCCCGGATCCCGTTCGACATGCCCATCGCCGAGTCGGAGCTGACGATGGGGTATCTCACCGAGTACTCGGGGCTGCGGTTCACGATGTTCTTCCTCGGGGAGTACGCCGGCATGGTCACCCTGGCGGCCATTGCGTCGACGCTGTATCTCGGCGGTTACTCGGTCCCCGGTGTGTCCGATGACGCCCTCAACTTCATCGGGCCGATGGTCCTGGTCGGCAAGATCGGGGTGCTGGCGTTCCTGTTCATCTGGATGCGATGGACGTTCCCACGTCTTCGCGAGGACCAACTGCAATCGATGGCGTGGCGCTGGCTGATCCCGCTGTCGCTGGTCAACATCCTTGGTACGGCGATCTTCAAGGTGGTGCTGTGAGCGACAACGGGCGCCGATTCACGTTTCCTTTCAAGGGTCTGATCACCGGAATGGGGTTGACCCTGAAGGCCCTGTTCACGCGGCCTGAGACCGTGCAATACCCGCTGGTCAAGGAGATCCCGGTGCCCAGGGCCCGCGGCGTCATCGCCCTCGACCCGGAGGCTTGCACTGTCTGCATGCTGTGCGCCCGGGAGTGCCCCGACTGGTGCATCTACATCGAAGGTCACAAACAGGAGATCCAGCCGGACAAACCCGGGGGGCGGGTCAAGACCCGGGCCACTCTCGACCGGTTCGACATCGACTACGCCCTCTGCATGTATTGCGGCATCTGCGTCGAGGTGTGCCCGTTCGATGCGCTGTTCTGGAGCCCGGACTACGAGTACTCCGAGTTCTCGATCTCCGAGATGCTCCACGACAAGGACCGCCTCACCGACTGGCTGGACACCGTCCCCGACCCACCGGCATTGGAGTCGTGAGATGAGCTTTGGTGACTGGATCTCCGATGCCCGCAACTGGTGGTACCTGGCGCTCGCCGTGCCGATGCTGGTGGCGGCTTTCCGCGTCGTGACCAGTCGCAACGTGGTCCACTCCGTGCTCTATCTCGTTGGCGCGTTGGCCGCATCGGCCGGACTGTTCCTGTTGCTCGGTGCCGAATTTGTCGCCTGGACCGTTGTGCTGGTCTACATCGGCGCTGTGGTCGTGCTCTTCCTGATGGGAATCATGATCACCAGGGCGCCGCTTGGTACCGAGTCGGATCTCGACCACACGGGCGCGCCGAAGCTGGTGGCCGCCATCGTCGCCGGGCTTCTGTTCCTCCTCACGGCCGGGGCCATGCTCGACGCGTTCGCCGATGACGTTGTCGAACCGACCCGGGTGACCACCGACGAGATCGGTCAGTTGCTGTTCAGCCGCTACGTGATCCCGTTCGAGGTGGTGTCGTTCGTGCTGCTGGCCGCCCTCATCGGCGGGATCGTTCTCGCCCGCCGCGACCCTGACGAGCCGGAGCCGGGGACTGGCGCGGCTGCGGCCATGGAGGAGTCGGTCCAGTGATCATCAACCAGTTCCTCATCCTTGGTGCCGCACTCTTCAGTCTCGGGGTGTACGGCATGCTGGTGCGGCGCAATGCGGTGCTGATTCTGCTGTCGGTCGAGCTGATGCTGGCTGCCGTCAATATCAACCTGGTGGCCTTCTCCAGCCTCGTTCAGGATGCAGTCGCCGGAGGCCAGATCTTCGCCCTGTTCGTCATCACGGTCGCTGCGGCTGAGGTGGGGATCGGCATCGCCATCATCCTCCTGATCTTCCGCAACCGTCGCTCAGCAAACGTCGACGAACTCGATCTGCTGAGGCTGTGACATGACGCTGTTCGCAACCGCTGCTCCGCTGATCGCTGCCTTCGCCGAAGAGGGCGACAAGGTCCTCTCGGATGGGGGCTGGCTAGCGGCGGGCGCCTGGCTGATCCCGGTGGTGCCGCTGGTGCTGATGTTCGGGATCGTGTTCTTCGGCAAGCGGCTCAAGTACAAGGGCTGGGAGTTGGCTGAGGCCTCGATGATCTTCGTGGCGCTGTACGGCACAGCGCTGTTCATCGCCAACATGGCCGGTGACGGCATCGACTACCAGGGCTCGGTGGAGATCGCCCGGCTCGGGGACATGGTTGTCGAGTGGGGATGGACCGTCGACGGCCTCTCCATCATGATGTACTTCGTTGTAGGCGTCGTTGGTCTGCTCGTGTTCACGTATGCCAAGGGCTACATGGAAGGCGACGTTCGGTACACCTGGTTCTTCGCGTCATTCACGCTCTTTGCCGGCGCCATGCTCGTACTGGTCTCCTCGGCGAACCTCATTCAGCTGATCGTCGGGTGGGAACTGGTCGGCGTTGCCTCCTATCTGTTGATCGGTCACTACTGGGAGGACCACGAAAACAACGCCGCCGCCATCAAGGCATTCCTCACCAACAAGATCGCTGACGTCGGCCTGTTCGTCGGCGCCATCGTCATCGCCATGACTGTCGGCTCGTTCCGGTTCGTCGACATCCTCGACGCGGTCGCAGCGAACGACTCGGCGCTCATGAGCGTCGCTTTCTGGGCGGGGCTCGCACTGTTCATCGGAGCGATGGGCAAGTCCGCCCAGTTCCCATTCCACGTGTGGCTGCCCGACGCCATGGCCGGCCCCACGCCGGTGTCGGCTCTCATGCACGCGGCGACGATGGTCACCGCCGGTGTCTACCTGCTGGGACGGATGTTCCCGTTGTATCAGGTCGAGGGGTTTGCCGACGACGTCAAGACGATCATCATCATCATCGGTGGGCTGACCCTCGTCCTCACCGGGCTCATTGCGCTCGTCCAGGACGACATCAAGAAGGTGCTCGCCTACTCGACGCTGTCCCAGCTGGGGTACATGGTCGCCGCCATGGGTGCCGGTGCCTATACGGCCGGCCTGTTCCACCTCTTCACCCACGCCTTCTTCAAGGCTCTGCTGTTCCTCGGCGCCGGCTCGGTGATCCACTCGGTGCACTCGAACAACATGTCCGACATGGGCGGGTTGCGAAAATCGATGCCGTATACGTTCTGGACGTTCGTCATCGGCTCGCTGGCGCTCGCAGGCATCTTCCCGCTTGCCGGGTTCTGGTCGAAGGATGAGATCCTGGCGTCAATCCAGTACGACGCCGGTCACGGTGGGGGAGCGGCAGCCACCTTCGTGCTGGTCCTGGCCATCGGTGGTGCCTTCATCACTGCCTTCTACATGACCCGCACTGTCTGGCTGACCTTCTTCGGCGAATACAAGGGCCACGCGAAGCCGCATGAGTCACCGAAGGTGATGACCTATCCGCTGGTCGGGCTTGCGGCGTTCTCGGTGTTCGCCGGTTGGTTCAACATCCCTGGTGTCTTCACCGGCTTCACCGACTGGCTTGCTGCCCGAGTCCATGTCCTGGGCGATCACCACCCGGAGTCTCTCAACTACGGGCTCGCCGCGATCGGACTTCTCGCCGCCGGCCTTGGCATCGCGCTCGG
>JABDMN010000297.1 GCA_013001485.1 Acidimicrobiia bacterium | reverse complement strand
GCCAGATGAGCGCCTACTCGCTCGACTACGGCGGCCCCATGACCAGCGAGCAGATCAAGGCCATCACCACGTTCCTCCGGAGCTGGGAAGAGGACGCCCCTGATCGACCCGATTGGCGCGACGCCGTCGGCGGCTGACACGTTCAGCGAATTCTCATCGGCCGGTATCCTCGGCCTCCGATGAGACGTACCCCCCTCGTTGCTCTCGTCGTCGCTCTGCTCGCGTCCGCCTGCACTTCAGGTACCGACACGAGCACGACGGTTTCGACATCGACGACAACCACTGCTCCTCCAACCACCACCACGACGGTGCCGTGGGAACGGTCGCTCACGGACGACGAGCTGTTCGTGGCGCTGATCTGGAACCTCCATCAACCCCTCGTTCCAGTCAACGACGATGGGTTTTTCTCCGAGCCATGGGTACGAGCCCATGCCGTCCACGACTACCTGGGACTGGCTCGTCGGGTCGAGGCATCCCCAGAGATCCAGGTGACGTTCAACCTGACCCCGACACTGCTCATCCAGCTCGAGGCGCTCGCCAACGGGACTCGCGACGTGTTTTGGGAACTCACCGAGACCTCGGCAGGGGAACTCGCCGACGACGAGCGGGCCTTCGTCGAGGAGCGCTTCTTCGAGACCGGACCGAACTCTGCGGCTCGCTTCCCACGTCTCGCCGAGCTGGCCGGACTCGACGAGCTGAGCGACCAGGACCTCACTGATCTCCAGATCCTCTGGAATCTGTCCTGGGTCGACCCGGCGTTGGCGGACGAGCCGCCGCTGGCCGACATCGTTGCGCGTGGTCGCGACTTCACCGAGGCCGACAAGCGCACGGTGCTCGACGAGCACGAGCGCATCATCGGCGAGGTGCTCGACGCCTTCCGCAAGCTCTGGGACAGCGGCCAGGTCGAGTTGACGACGAGCCCTCTGGCATCTCCGATCCTCCCGCTCGTCGCTGATACAGGCCTTGCTCGTGTGGGTGACCCCGACGCCGTCACCATCGAGTTCTCGGAGATCTACGACGCCATCGAACAGGTCGACCGCGGCGTCGTTGAGGCCGAGCGCATCCTTGGCCGCAGCCCTGTGGGCATGTGGCCCGCCGGTGGCGCCGTCACCCAACTGGTGATGTCTCTCTTCTCACAACAAGGCATCTCCTGGGTGGCGTCAGGAGAGCGGGCTCTCAGCCCGGCGCTGGGCCTCGGTTCGGGGACGTTCGCTCGCGACTCCTCGGGCGCCGTCATCGCGGCAGAGTCCCTCTACCGACCCTGGGCGGCCGACCTGTTCCGCAATCCCGACGTCGCCATGTTCTTTGGCGACGCCCGCCTCGAGGACCTCGTCGAGCGTGGCTACGGTCGGGTCCCCGCAGGCGTCGCCGCCGGAGACCTGGTGCGGCGTCTCGAGTCGATCGCCGACGAAGCTGGACCGGGGTCGGTGGTGACGCTCGTGGTGGACGAGCTGCTTCGGTACGACGGGGACGGGACCGACCGCATCGAGACGATGTACCGGGCGCTCTCACGTTCGGACCGGATCACGACTGTCACTCCGTCTCGCTACCTGGAGACCTTCGGCAACGAGATCGAGGGGTTGGACGAGGTTGTCGCCGCATCCGCCGAGGCTTCGTCTTTCACGCCGTGGATCGGCGAGGCTGTTGAGGCCTCGGCCTGGAGCTATCTCGCCCGAACCAGACAAGCCGTGGCTGCTGCGGGAGACCCCGCAGACGCACTCGGGCTCATCCTCTACGCCGAGGCGGGCGATTGGCTCCGTCACTACGCCACCACACCGTCGGCGCAGACCGATGCCGCCTTCCGCGACCTGCTTGCCGACGTGTACGAGTCCCTCGACCGCGAAGGTCCCGGCTTCCTCTCTGTGCCCCTCGTACCTGCCACCCCCGCCACACCGTCCCGGGTACCAGGCGCAGCGGTGGCGGTGACCATCGACAACGACATCGACGACCAGGAGTGGGACGGTGCGACCGTCTACGACGTCTCGGGGTCGCTCATCGACAGGCTCCACGTTGCCACCACCGATGCGGACCTCCTTGTCAGGGTCGACTTCACCCGTGAGGTGCTTGGTGACGACTCCGTTGGATTCGCTCTGTATCTGGGCGCACCGGGGGCAACGACCCGCGCCACCAGCCTCGACGGACAAGCTGTTGGCTTCGCCACGGACGTGGTCGTGGAGTGGCAAGGTCGCGATCCAGTCGCTGTGACCGGCCCTACGCCGCTGCCACCGGCTGACAGCGAAGACCGGCTCATCAGCCCGACGGAGAGCCTCGAGGCAGGTTTCGACGGGACGGCAATCGAGTTCGCCATTCCGTTGGCGACCCTTGGAGATCTGCGCCCCGGTGACGACGTCTATCTCCGGGCAGTGGGAACCGAGGCCTTTGGCGAACCGAGACCTGTCGAGCCAACGGCAGGTCCGGCCCGGATCACGCTCACGGGCACGACCAGCGCAGAGCCGATCATCGACATCGTCGACCCCCGCAACGATGACCACGGACCCGGCGACTACACGCAGCCAGTAGGCGAAGCGAGCCTCGATCTCCGTGGGCTCCAGATCGCCACCGACTCGCAAGACCTCATTGCCACGTTCGATTTCCACGACTCGTTCACCGCGTCCCCTCCGACCCTCGATCTGTACGTGGACGTCGACCCCGGATCCGGAACGGGTCGGCGACTCCTGCTGCCTGGCCGCAACGCTGCACTCGGCGATCAGGATGGATGGGAGCTTGCCGTGAGCATCGATCCCGGTCGACGGTCGCTGTTCACCGTCAGCGGGGATGGGCTCGTCGAGTCCCGCCCGACACTGTCGGTTTCGACGGTGGCATCGGAGGGCACCATGACGGTGCGCATCCCGCTTCGCCTGATCGGCGAAGGCGACCCGGCGGTATGGGGATACGCCGCAGCGGTTCTTGTGTTCGACGACCTAGGGCTCGATCGCATCGGTGACGTGATCGTCGAACCCGACGAGATCCGGTTTGGCGGCGCTCCAGAGGGAACAGCCAACCACTCACCCATCATCGACCTCGCCTGGCCCGGAGCCCAGGAGGAGATCCTGTCGGCGTATGAGCCGAGCCCTGCCGAGCCACGGTCCGCCGACGACGTCGCCCTGATCGACCTGCTTCTTGCTCAGTAGGTCTCGACCAACGCACCACCGTCCACCTGCAGCGACGCCCCGGTGATATACGAAGCTGCGTCCGACACGAGAAACGCCACTGCACGGGCGTACTCCGCAGGGTCTCCGTAGCGACCGAGGGGGACGGCGGCCTCCATGTCGGCCGTGACCTCCTCCCGGGTGACCCCCCGCGCATCGGCGGCGAACGAATCGAGCTGTGCTACTCGCTCCGTCGCGATGCGACCGGGGATGACATGGTTGACGCGAACGTGGGGCGCCCACTCGGCGGCCAGAGACTTGGCCAGGGCCGCCACCCCGGCGCGAAAGACGGACGACAGCACGAGGCTGCCGCCGGGCCGCCGTACCGACATCGACGTCATGAACACCACTGAGGCCCCGTCACCAAGGTGGGGGCGGCCAGTTCTGGCGACTCTCACCGCCGAGTCGAGCAAGAGCCGGTATGCGTCCTCCCAATCGTTGGGAGCGAAGTCGGCAAAGGCGCCGGCGGGCGGGCCCCCCGAGTTGTGGATGATGATGTCGAGCCCACCCCACTCGCCAGCTACCGAGTCGACCCAACGCTCCAGGGCTGCACCGTCGGCCACATCGCAGACCTGATGGGCGACGTCGGCGCCCGTGGCGGAGCGAATCGACTCGGCGGCAGCCTCGATTCGGGAACTGTCACGGCTGGACATGGCGACCCTGGCGCCATGGGAGGCAAGCTCCCGGGCGATGGCAAACCCGAGGCCGGACGACGATGCCGGGATCAAAACACGCTTGTTTGTCAGTTCGAGTTCCATGGCCCGACCGTATCATTCGCCGGTGTCCCCGATCCCAACCCTCACCGACTGGGTCAAAGCCGCCCGTCCGGCCACGCTGTGGGCCGGGGTTGCCCCGGTACTGCTGGCCAGCGCCCTCGCAGCCCACGAGAACGCCTTCCGCTGGGGCGCCTTCGTGGCGGCCCTGGCCGGCGCCGTTCTCATCCAGGTGGGTGTGAACTACGCCAACGACCTGGCCGATGCAGCACGAGGCGCCGACACGGACGACCGGATCGGACCCCGTCGCGCAGTGGCTTCGGGAACGATCGAAGCCGGGACCATGCGCACGGCCATGATCCTCGTGTTCGCCCTCTCCGGTGCCGCCGGTGCCTACCTCGTCGGCATTGCCGGTTGGCCCGTGGCACTGATCGGCATCGTGTCGATCGTTGCGGCTCTCGGCTACACGAACGGCCCTGTCCCGTACGGATACCGGGGCCTTGGTGATGTGTTCGTGTTCGTCTTCTTCGGCCTGGTCGCCACTGCAGGCACCCGCTATGTCCACGACCGCACCCTGCCGGCGTCGGTGTGGTGGCTCGCAGTCGTCATGGGCCTGCTGGCAACGGCCATCCTCGTCGCCAACAACGTCCGGGACATCGACACCGATGAGGCGGCGGGTAAGCGAACCCTGGCGGTGATCATGGGCCGGGACCGCACTCGCGCCTATTACGTGGCGCTTCTGGTTCTGGCGTTCGTGACGCTCGGGCTCGGGATAGTCCTCGGGCCTCTTCCCGGGTGGGCTTCTCTCGGTTTCGTCACTGTGCCGCTCGCCTTCCCACCGGCCAGGTCGATTGTGACCCGCGTCGATGGCCCGGGACTCATCGCAGCCCTCGGCGGAACCGCCCGGCTGCAGCTAGCAG
>JABDMN010000292.1 GCA_013001485.1 Acidimicrobiia bacterium | reverse complement strand
CATCGGGCTTGATGTCGAAGACGTATGAGTGAGTCGTCGCCACCTGGGTGAGGTACCCGCCCTGGGTGTGGACGACGCCCTTGGGCTTCGCCGTCGTGCCCGACGTGTAGAGGATGTAGAGCATGTCCTCGGCGTTCATCACCTCGGGCTCGCAGTCGGTGGACTGCTCGGCGACGAGGTCGTGGTACCAAACGTCCCGTACGTCGGTCATCTCGACAGCGTTCTCGGTGCGCTTCACCACAACGATGTGCTCGACGGTCGGGCAGCGGGCAGCGGCAACGTCGGCGGCCGCTTTGAGAGGCACCACAGATCCACGGCGCCAGGCGCCGTCGGCTGTGATGATCACAGTGATACCGGCATCCTCGATGCGGTCGGCCAGGGCATCTGCGGAAAAGCCGCCGAAGACCACAGAGTGGATGGCACTGATGCGGGCGCAAGCCAGCATCGAGATGGCGATCTCAGGGGTCATCCCCAGGTAGATGGCAACGCGGTCGCCGCGCTTGACACCGAGCGACTTGAGGCCGTTGGCCAGTTTCGTAACCCGGTCGTACATGTCCTGATAGGTCAGCGTCAGCTCGTCACCGGGTTCGCCCACCCAGTGGTAGGCGACCTTGTCGGCCTGCGTCTCGAGGTGACGGTCCAGACAGTTGTAGGCGACGTTCAGTTCGCCATCGGCGAACCACTTGAAGAACGGGGGGTTCGAGTCGTCGAGGACCTCTGTCGGCTCCTTGAACCAGGTGATGCGGTTCAGCGCCTGCTTGTGCCAGAACGCCTTCCAGTCCGAGGCCTCCTCATAGATGCCCTTCGCTGCGTTGGCCTGGGCCACGAACTCTTCAGACGGTGGGAAGGTCCGGGTTTCGACGAACAGATTCTCTATGCCCTGTGACACGGGGTCGCTCCTTCGGGATTGCTGAGACTGAATCTACGCGGAACCCCGTGCGGCCTCTAGGTGACCTAGTACCCCACCGTGTATGACGTTTCGCTCCGAATCGAGGAGCGCCACATGGCGAGATCGTTCGAGCCAGAGGATGCGTTTCTCGTCGGATCCGGCCCTGTCGTGGATGGTCTGCGCAGAAGCCGGTCGCACCGTCTCGTCGACCTTCGACTGGATGACGAGAAGCGGTGCCGTTACCCGGGGCAACGCCGTGCGGCTCGCCCGCACCAGCAAGAACAGATCGTGAATGGCGCGGGTCGGGAAGCCGTCGTACTGGTGCCAGTAATCGGCGGCCTCATCCTGGGGCGGTTCCCTTATCTCGCCCTCGTGGTAGGGCTTCCAGCGGTGAAGGAACCCGGCCGCACGGCCCAGTCGATTCTGAACCCGCTGCGGGGCGTTGATAGTCGTGACCGACGCCGGATCGAAGGTGGGGGCGATCAGGATCGAAAGGATTCCACCCATCGAGAGCCCCACCAGATGGAGTCGCTCACCGCGGTCGAGCACCGCCTGGGCGGCTTCACCGGCGGCCCTGAGCCAGTCGCGCCATGAGGTTTGCTCCATCGCGGACACGTGCGTTCCGTGACCAGGGAGTCGGGGTGCTTCGATCGAGTAGCCGTGGTCGTTGAGGAACCCTCCGATCAGGCGCAGATGTGCCGGGCTGCCCGTCCACCCGTGGAGCACAACCACACCGTTGCCGTTGGTACCCGGGAACGAGAAACCCTCGGCATGGGGATGAAGCAGGTCGACCACGATGCAGAGGGTATCGGCAGAGATCGCCGAGGACTGACACTGCTGTGGCCGCCACCGCTGCAAGCACAATGCAGGCTTTTCGTGTCCGAAATCGGAGAAGCTCGACACGGTGCTGATTCGCACCTGAGGGTTCCACCCGCGTGGGATCGCTGCCCTCTGGAAGGGGGTGCATGCGCATGCGTATCGAAGAAACTCGCGAGATCCCTGTGTCTCTCAAGAAGATGTGGGACTTCGTAGACGACCCGAAGACGTGGCCCACGTGGTACTCCGGAATGACCGAAATCCTCGACAGCGAGGACTACGCCTGGGACAAGGTGGGCGACAGCGTCAAGGTTGCCTACTCGGTGCTGGGACGGCAGCTGGACCTGACGTGCACCATCGAGGAGCACGACGAGTTCAAGCTGGTCCGTTTCCTCTGCGAGGTGCCCGATCCGTTGCCCGACGCGATGTGGACGTGGCGCTGGACAGAACTTGGTGAGGACAGGCTGGCCTTGACCGTGACTATGGAGGCCGAAGCTACGACCAACTGGTTCGGGAAGATCATCGACAAGATGGTGCTTCCCCGCATCTACCAGCGGGACCTGGTGGCAAGCCTGGACAACCTCGCTGAGATCGCCATGGTCGAGCTCACCTGAGAGCCGGCTAGGGGGGTGCGTCGGTATACGGTGACACCATGAAGCTTCGTGTGTCGCTGCTGCTTGTCGCATCTCTGATCGGGGCGGCGTGCACTTCCAACGAGCCCGCCGCCCCGCGGCTTGCCGTCATCGACGACACCGGGAACATCTCGCTCGTCGATGCCGCGACCGAGGACCGCACCCGGATCACCACCAACGCGGCGTCCAGCCTCTCCTACTTCCAGCCCGTCTGGTCTCCTTCGGAAGATCTCTTCGTCTACAGCGAAGCTACGCCCGACGGATCCCGGCTCGTGCTCGTCGATGGCAACGGTGACTTCAAGAAGCGGATCGAGACCCCGGTGTCCTCGTTCTTCCACCAGTGGAACCCCCAGGGAGACCGGATCGCCTTCCTGGGCAACGGAGCCGCCGGGCTCGAGTTCCACGTCGCCGACGTCGAGGCCGGCACGACGACCATGCTTGGCACCGGTGCTCCCTTCTACTTCGACTGGTCACCCGAAGGGGATCGCATCATCGCCCAGGTCGGCCGCGAAGAGCTCTCCATTCGAGACCTCGACGGCGCGGTGGAAACCCTGGACGCGATTCCGGGTGAGATGCAGGCGCCTCAGTGGACCGACCACGGTCGCTGGTACGTGTCAGACGGGCGCTTGGTTCTAGACGACGATGGCTCGACCCGGACGATCGCCATCGCCGACGGCTTCATCACCTTCGCCGTGTCCGGAGACCGTGTGGCCGTTCAGAGCACGACCACCGGCCAGGACGGCACCTCAGTGGCTTTCCAGCCGGCCCCGGTGTCCCTCGATCCCGGCCTGCACGTCGTCGACATCGAGAGCGGCGAGACCGAACTCGTGAACCGCGATCCAGTACTCGGGTTCTGGTGGAGTCCGGATGGCACGCGGCTGGCGTACCTGACCCTCGACGACCTGGACACCGTCGAAGGCTCATGGCACGTGTGGGACGGCACTGGTCTCACGACCGTCTTCCCTGCCGGCAGGCCGAGCCTCCAGTTCTTTCGCGACTTGGCACCGTTCTTCGACCAGTACACCCGCTCGATGACGGTGTGGTCGCCGGACGGTGAGTCACTGGTTCACCCGATGGTGCTGAGCAACCTCGCCGGCATCTGGGTCCTGCCCCTGAGCACGGGCGAGCCGACACAGGTCGGCGACGGCGTGTGGGCAACGTGGAACAGATGAAAGGGCCAATGATGCACAGGACCACACTCATCCTCGGGGTCGTGATCACCACGGCGATGGTCGTGATGATCGGAATCGGCATCGCCTCGGGCGGATTCATCGCCGGGCTCGAGACCGTTTGGGGTGACGTCTGGGGTCGGGTCACCCTTATCGACCTCGCCGTAGGCCTCATCGCCGTGGGGGCTTGGATCGCATTGCGAGAGGGATCCGTGGCTCGGGCCGTCCCCTGGTGGATTGCCCTTGTGTTCACCGGCAACCTCGCCACAGGTGTCTACCTGATCCGCGTCGGCCGACGGTCAGCGTCGGTTCGCGAAGTACTTATCGGAGAGACCTAAGACCCATTCCTCGACGAGCTCCTTTGGTGATCCAATGTCACTGAGGAGGTGCCTCATGCGATACCTCGCCCTACTCCTAGCGCTCGCCCTCGCTGTGGCCGGGTGCGGAGGTTCCGACGACACAACAGACACCACCACCCCAACAGCGACCACGACCGTGGCTACGACAACGACGGCCGGTGCAACGACCACCACCGCCGACACGCCTGCGACGACGCAGCCCGGCGGAGGTTCTTCGACGCTGACCTGCCCTGAGATTGCCGCGTGGGCTCAGCAATCGGCTCAGGCTCAAGGCGATGCCATCTTCGGTGGCGATGTCCAGGCTTCGGCCGACTACTTCCGCGAGTTCGCCAACAACGCACCCGCCGAAATCCGGGCCGACTTCGTGATCTTCGCCGACGCTTACCAGCAATTCGGCGAGGACCTCGCTGCTCTTGGTATCGACTTCAGCGATCCCGACCAGGTTTCCTCCATGGATGCCGACCAGGCGGCGGAACTCCAGGCCGCGGCTGAGGCGATGGCGACCGTCGAGGTGCAGACGGCGATGGACAACATCGGGACCTACTTCGAGGAAGCCTGCTCGTAGGGGTCAGCCGGTGACGGCAGCCGGGGGACGCTTGTCCCGCCAGGGACGGGCTTCCTCGAGTTGAGCGGCGAGCCTGAGCAGCAGTGCGTCACCAACGAATGGTGCGGTGAACTGCACTCCGATCGGCAGGCCATCGCGGTTCCAATGCAACGGCACCGACATCGCCGGGTTCCCACCGACGTTGGCAACCGGGGTGTAGGAGACGTACCGGTAGAGCCGCTCGACAAGCTCCTCGAAGTCACCCTCCGGGTCGATCTCACCGATCCTGACCGGAGGCGAGCCGAGCACCGGTGTGAGCAACAGGTCGTATGAAGAGAAGAACTCCGCCAGCCGGTACACCTGACGCTGCAACACGACCCGAGCGTGCCACACGTCGGCGGGAGACTTCTTCTCAGCGAGCTTCACGAGCGACCGGGTGAAGCCCTCAAAGGCAGGCATGCCTGCCCGACGTCCTTCGAGCGCCCGGGCCATGCGCAGGGTCATCTGGCCACCAAGCGCCTTCTGAATGGCCGACCCGCCACGTCGGTCACTGATGCCGTCGAGGATCAACCGGTCGATGCCCGCCGGAATCGTGGCCCACAGCAACAGGAACGCCTCGGCAAAGGCATCCCCGTCGAGGTCAGGCTTGGCCTCCTCGACGTTGTGCCCCAGCCGTTCCAACAGTCCTGCCGTCTCGGTGACGGCGTGCTCGTTGTCGGGATGAGCGCGGATTCCGCGGAAGTCCGTGAACGAGAAGCCGATGCGAAGCCGACCCGGGTCTGCGCCGACCTCTGACAGATAGGGACGCTCGGGCTCGGGCGCCCACCACGGGTCACCGGGAACCGGGCCGCGAGTGGCGTCGAGGAGGGCGGCGCTGTCCCGAACAGACAGCGAAACACAATGGTCGACTCCAAGACCCTCGAGGTTGGGGCTTGGAGCCTGCGGGTTGATACCCCGGCTGATCTTGAGACCAAACACTCCACAGTTGGCCGCAGGAATCCGGATCGATCCACCGCCGTCTGAAGCGTGAGCCATGGGGACGATGCGGGATGCCACTGCCGCAGCTGCGCCTCCGGAGGAGCCCCCGGTGGAGTGCTCCAGACTCCACGGGTTGCGAGTCGCCCCAAACAACTTCGACTCGGTCGTCGGGAGCAGGCCGAACTCCGGGCTGGTGGTGCGACCCAACGGGATGAACCCGGCCTGATGGTGGCGACTGACGATCTCGCTCGTGACCGGAGAGATGAAGTCCCGAAAGAACACGGATCCGAAGGTGACGGGCTGACCTTCCTCGGTGGCGAGGTCCTTGATGAGCCAGGGCACCCCGGCGAAGGGGCCGTGGCCGAGGTCTCCGGCCGCCCGATCCCTGGCTTCCTCAAAACGCCGGGCGATGACGGCGTTGAGCTGCCCGTTGGCCTCGATCCTCACGATGGCCTCGTCGACCAGCTCGAGCGAGGAGACCTCACCGTTTCGCACCAGCTCGGCAAGGCCGAGCGCATCGTGGCTGTCGTAGTCGGAGAACGTCACCGAACCTCCCAGCCTTCGGGGACGCAGGAGCCTATCGGGACCAGATGGCACCCGTAGGATGCCCGTGATGTCCGACCAGGACGATGCCACACCGAACCCAGA
>JABDMN010000276.1 GCA_013001485.1 Acidimicrobiia bacterium | reverse complement strand
CATCGGGGCGGTCTGAACCCCGGTACTTCCCAACCAGAGCCTGCGCGGCGATGGCGAGTGCATCGACCACCAGGGCCAGGAACACCCACAGCTGCATCGCAACGTGGTGGGCACCGACGTCAACGGTGCCAATGCCAGCCGCTACCGCAGTGGCGTACGTGAGAGTTCCGACCAACGCAGCGGAGCGAACGATGAGGTCACCTCCAACCCTGAGCAGCCTGCGGATGTCGTCCCACCTGGGCCAGGCGAGGGTCACTCCGAGTCGGCCACTCCGCGCGGCGAGCACCACGACGAACGAGACGGCTCCCGCCCACTGCGCGATCAGGGTCGCCCACGCTGCCCCGGCGATCCCGAGGCCGGCCCCGAAGATGAGGATCGGGTCCAGGACGAGGTTGATCAGATTGAGGCCGAGCGAGAGCACGAGGGGAGTTCTTGTGTCCTGAAACCCGCGAAAGACTCCGTGGCCCGCTGTGATGAGCAGCACCACAGGCAACGCGAACAGACGGATTCTCAAGTAATCGACCGCCGGTTCGGCAACCTCGGCGGAAGCGTTCATCACCGTGGTGACCATCCAGCGCAGGCCGGCCTGTCCACCGGCGAGCGCCACCACTCCGGCGACAAGAGCGATCGTCATGGCAGCCGCCACCACTCGCGACGCGCTGTCGTGGTCTCCGTCACCGACGGCGTGGGCGACGGCAGGAGTCGTTCCATAAGCGAGGAAGCTGAACGCCCAGAACACCACGCCGAAGATCGCGGCTGCAATCGCGAGGGCGGCGAGCTCAACTGCTCCGATCTGGCCGACGAACGCCGTGTCGACGAGCGAGACCAGTGGATCGGCGGCCAGAGTGCCCAGCGCCGGGATCGCCAGAGCCAGGATCTCGCGGTCATACCGAGTCCGTCTCGGCTCGAACACCCTACGAACGGACACCATCAGGTCGGCGGCGGCGTCTTGTCGGGGTACGGGCAACGGTCCACCAACGGGCACGCCCAGCACAGCGGAGTACGCGCATCGCACACATCCCGCCCGAACTGGATGACTCGCATCGAAACGCCGGCCCAACGGCTCTCGGGGTAGAGCTCCCGCAGGTCAGACTCGACCTTCACGGGATCGGTTTCGGCCGTCAGGTCGAGCCGGCGCGCCACTCGTTTGACGTGGGTGTCGACGGCGATCGCCGGAATCCCCCAGGCTTCGGCGAGAACGACGCTGGCTGTCTTGCGCCCCACGCCTCGCAGAGTCACCAACGAGTCCAGATCGCGGGGTACTACGCCGTCGAACTCCTCAACCAGATCTACCGACAGGGAGATGATGGACTTGGTCTTCTGCCGGTAGAAGCCGGTCGAGAAGACGAGCGTCTCCACATCGTCGGGATCGGCTTCTGCGAGATCAGCTGCTGAGGGATACGCCTCGAAGAGGCCTGGAGTCACCCTGTTGACGTTCTCATCTGTCGTTTGGGCGGACAGCACGGTGGCGACGAGCAGCTGCCACGGATCGACGTAGTCCAGCGCGGTCCTCGACACCGGGTACAGCTTCTCGAGACGGTTGAGGACAACGCGAGCGTGGCGGCGTTCATCGGTTGTCGGCATCGGGCGATCCTACGGACAGCCAGCCCTACCCGGAGCCACACATGGATCGCCTACGCTCTCGCCCGATGACGACGCTACGAGAGGCGGTCGAACAGCGGGCCCGTGTCGAGGGAGGCCTGTTGATGGTCGACGGCTTCCTCAACCACCGGGTCGAGCTCGACATCGTCCAGACTGCGGCTCGTGAGCTGCTTGACCGGTACGAAGCGACCCCCATCGACCTCATCCTCACGGCCGAGGCGTCCGGAATCCCTCCCGCTCTTGCCTGCGCCGCCGAGCTCGACGTACCCGTTGTGTACGCCAAGAAGTACCTGGGGGTGGGCGATCGATATGCCATCTCACGCGAAGTCACCTCTCCGACCAGGGGAACCGAGTATCGGGTTGAGGTGTCACGACGTGCGATCTCGCCGGCCGAGCGGGTGCTCATCGTCGACGACTTCCTGTCGGGGGGTCGGACTGCCGAGGCGCTGGGAGAGATCGCGACGGAGGCCGGCGCCGAGATCGTGGGGTTCGGATTCCTCATCGAGAAGTCGTACGCCGAGGGACGCGAGCGGCTCGAGGTGCGGGATTGGCGTGTCGAGTCAGTGGTGTCGATCACCTCGTTGTCGCCGACGGGTTTCGAGGTCGCCTCATGAGCTTGGACCTCGAGCGGATCCGCGCCGAGTACGACCACTGCTTCGGTTGCGGGCGGGCGAATCCGCTGGGACTCCAACTCGACGATTTCCGCATCGACGGCTCGACCGTTTCGGTTGATTGGACACCACGCCCCGATTACCAGGGGTTCGATGGAATCCTCCATGGTGGAATCGTGGCCGCCGCCCTCGACGAGGCGATGGCGTGGGCGGCGATGCTCACTCACGACGTGTTCGTGTTCACAGGCACGCTCGATTTCCGCTACGCCAGCCAGGCTCCCCTCGATTCCCGGTATCGCATCGAGGCGTCCGTGCTGGAGCGGCGAGGCCGACGTCTCCGCATCGAGAGCAAGCTGACCATCGAAGGCGAAGCCCGGCCGGTGGCAAGTGCGAGAGGCCTCTTCGTCGTGGCCGAAGGTGTCGGGGGCTGAGGTGCACTTCTCGCGCTGGATGATCCTCGCCTCCTCGGCTGTGTGTGCCGTCTCGATCCTCTTCTCCTATCTCGACACGCCGACCGGTTCTACGAATGGCATCGACGGCGGGGGGTGGAGAATCGTGTTCTTCGTCGCACTGCCGGTGTTGCTCTCGGTCCTCGGCGATCGCGCCGAAGGATTCCGACCTCCGCTGGCGTTGCTCGCCATCATCTCGGCTTCACTCGGCCTTCTGTTCGCGGTTTGGAAGGTGGTCGACGCAGGCAAGGCAGCCGACATCGCAACATCGATTGCAGGTTCGGGGTCGATCGGGATCGGCGCCTGGATCCTCCTCGGTGGCGCAGTGGTGCTGGTCACCGGGGCAGCGGCGACCCTCAGTCGACGGGTCGCCGGAGGCTGAGTCAGCCCAGCCCGGATACTCCGATACCAAGTGCCAGGTAGCAGACGCCGCTGATCACTCTCCAGAAGGCCGTCGGGTTTGGCCCGGGACGGAGTCCCTTGCGAAGACGCTCGTAGGGATCGACTCGCGATGGCCGGCCCCGCCGGACGTCGGGGTCACTGACGTCATCGTCGTGGCGACGCCGACCTCCGAACATCGCCTCGACGGCTCCGACACCGATGTTGGCATAACCACCGCCGGTGGCCCCTCCCGAGAGCAAGAGCACGACCCCTAGCCCGGCCATCGTGAAGCCGACCGAGTCAGCCAGCTGGGCCGATGAAGCAAGCCAGATCACGAAGCCGATCAAGGCCGAGACTCCAATACCGACCGCAAACAGGGCCAGGTAATCGGGCAGCCGTTCTCGCAGCGTGAGGCTTTGCGTCTCGAGCTCCATCGGGCCAGTGTACGAAGCCTGCCACCGTGGGGACCCCACCATGCGCTCGACTCGCACCGCCATCGCAGCCCTCGCACTCGCCGCCTTCGGCTTTGGCGCCACGTTCGTCGTGATCAAAGAGGCCATCGTCGAGGTGCCCCCGATGAGCTTCGTGGGCTGGAGGTTTCTGTTGGGGGCCCTAGTGCTGCTCGCCCTCGCCCCGCCGCGAGACGCTGCCACGTGGCGGGACGGCGTGGCCACAGGGGTCCTTCTGTTCATCGGATACGCCCTGCAGACAGAGGGCCTTGCTCAGACATCGGCCTCGAACTCCGGGCTGATCACCGGGCTCTACGTCGTCTTCACCCCCGTTGTCGCTGCCGTCGCCAGTCGAACCGCAATCCGACCTGCCGTCCTGGTGGGAGCCGTCGTCGCGTTCATCGGCCTTGCTTTGCTCACAGTCGGGTCTGACTTCGGCCTTGCCGCCGGAGACCTACTGACGGTGGGTTGTGCTATGGCGTTTGCGGCGCACATCGTGGTGTTGTCTCGCGTGGCTCACCGGCACCGGGTCATACCTCTGACTGCCGTGCAGCTGCTGGTCACCTCCGTGCTCGCGCTCGGCTGGGCAGTGGGCTTTGACGCCCTCGAAGTACCTACTGGTCGTCCCCTGCTGGCGGTAGTCGTCACTGGCCTCGTGGTCAGCGCCGGCGCCTTCCTCGTGCAGGTTTGGTCTCAGACCGTGATCGGGCCGAATCGGACCGCTCTCGTCCTGGCATTGGAACCCGTCTTCGCTGCGGCGACTGCGGCGATCGTGCTTGGCGAACGGTTCACCACACGGGGTTGGATTGGGGCGATGATGATCCTCGTCGCGATCGTGGCCGTGCTGTCGGCCGTCGACTCCGCTGACGACCCGCTACCTGCCGCTGAGTCGGTCGGCCCTGCCCACTGAGGTCGATCGATCGCCGCGCCGCCCTGGCTCCAAGCTTGCGGTGAATCACAAACGTGACGTGGAGGACAAACGCCAGCCCGCCCATCACGATGAGCAACACCGCAAACAGCTCGGGTCCGTCGAAGTACGACGACCGGCACACCGCAAGACCCTCTGGACAGACTCCCCACCCGTTCCCGCCTTCGACCAGATCGAGGAGAACAAGGAGAGGGACGATGGCCACCGCTGCGATCGCAACGATGAGCGCACCGATGAGCATGCGGAGGACGATCACGTGTATCAAGGTAGCCGGTCCTTCCGGCTTCACCTCCACTTGCACGACCCCGGCTGGCACTGCGAGAATCACACGGCCGTAATTCGCAACGCCGGACGTGCTGGCCGGCCTGGAGTGCCATGACCGCGACGAGCACCACCGTGTATGCAACCGAGTCGTTCACTGCCGAGGAGCGACAGGTGCTGGACCGATTCTTCACCAACCTGGACTCGCCAGTTTTCGGCATTCAGAACCTGCCCGAGGTGGTCAAGGGGGCGTTGTTCGCCAGGTACAGCCGGTCTCCCAAGTCGGTCCGACGGCTCTTCCTCGACGAGTTCTACAACCACCCGGAGACTGGCGTCGTCTCGATCGCCGACCACGTCGGTTCTGGCGATCCCATCGTCGACCGCAAGCGTGCCGAAGACCTGTACCAACGTGTCTTCACGGAGTACGGCGATGATTCTGTCGCCCAGGTCGGCGGTGCCCATCTCGCCTGCGAACAGGCATCCAACATCCTGACCAAAGTCCTCGAATGGGGTCGGCTGGCGTCGTACCTCGAGCAATCGACGCGCTACATCTTCTACGACAAGAAACTCGGCGATCGCTACCGCTACATCGTGCCCCCCGAGATCGCAGCGTCGCCTCATGCCGCGCTCTATTCCGAGACGATGGACTGGCTGTTCGATACCTACGCTGAACTCGTCGCGAAGCTGGTGCCCTACTACGAGACCCTCTATCCGAAACAGGAGGGTGACTCTGGGTTCGTGTGGCGGTCGACCATTCGTGCCAAGGCGTGTGACGACGTGCGCGGCCTGCTTCCGGCTTCGACGTCCTCGAACGTTGGCATCTTCGCTTCGGGTCAGGCGTACGAGATGATGCTGCTGCGCATGTTCGCTCACCCGCTCGCTGAAGCTCGCGACTACGCGAGGATGATGCTGACCGAGCTTCGCAAGATGATGCCGGCGTTCATGCGGCGCGTCGATATCCCCGAACGGGGCGGTGCCTGGTCCAGCTACCTGGAGGACGTTGCGGGCCGGATGCGCACCGAAGCGGGGACCTACGAGGGACCCCCGGAGCCGCGTCCCGAGGTGGTCCTGGTCGACTGGGATCGTGATGCCGAGCGCAAGGTGGCAGCCGCCAGCCTGTACCCGTACACCAACCTCCCCGACGACCACTTGCTCACCGCCTCAGAGTCGATGAGCGACGTCGACATAGACCGGGTGTTCGCTGCCTATGTCGGAGACCGGCAGAACCGCCGCCACAAGCCAGGTCGGGCGATGGAGCGCACCGCGTATCGGTTCGACATCCTGGCCGACTACGGGATCTTCCGTGACCTCCAGCGCCATCGCATGCTTACTCTCGACTGGCAGCGGCTGGGCCCGCTTCACGGGTATGTCTTGCCAGAGTCGATCGTTGACATCGGAGCAGATGGCGTCTGGCGCGAGGCCATGGATCGAACCGCCGAGTTGCACGGAGCACTCGCCCCGGGCCTTGGCGCTGACGTCGCCCAATACGTGGTTCCGTTCGCCTACAAGATCCGGTTCTTCTTCCAGCTGAACGCCCGGGAGGCGTTCCACCTCCTCGAGCTACGCACTGCTCAGGGCGGTCATCCCGACTACCGCAGAGTGTGTCAGGAGATGCACCGGCTCATCCGCGACCAGGCGGGTCACCGTCGGATCGCAGACGCCATGCAGTTCGTCGATCACAACGATTACGACCTGGCCCGCCTCGAGGGCGAGCGCAGGGCAGCAGCAAAGCGGGCCGCGGCGGGCATCGCCGATCCAGAGTGACCCCAACGCGCCACGGGCGTGGTTGACTAGGGGCATGGCTGAGTTCAACGTCGACGAGTTCCTCGCCCGCTTTCAAGAGCGCGCCGCTGCGGTTCGCGAGCGCGGGATCCCTCCCCTCGAAGGAGAGGCCCGTCGCTCCTACGTCGCGCAGATGGAAACCGACTTCACCGACTACTCCCTGCTGGGTTCAGCGGAGTGGGCAGTCGAGGACGGCAACCTCGTCCTCCGCATACCGCTCGGCGGCTAGATGCTCGACAGCCATCTGGTCGTCGTCTCCGGGAAGGGCGGCGTCGGGAAATCGGCGGTCGCTGCTGCCCTCGCGCTACAGGCGGCTTCCCACGGCGCTCGGGTGCTGGTGGTCGGCCTCACCGAGCCGCTCGGACTGGCCGAACACCTCGGTGTCGAGCGCCTTACCTATGAGGCTCGAGAGATCCACCCCGGTGTCTCGGCTCTTGCCCTCGACAGGCCGGCGGCACTCGATGAGTACATACGCCTGCAGCTGCGTGTGCCACGGGCAGCGCCTACCGCCCAGCTGACACGAGCCCTGACCGTGCTCGCCGAAACGGCACCGGGGATCCGCGAGATCGTCACCATGGGCAAGCCCGTGTTCGAGGTGTGGAGCGAGCGATGGGACCACGTGATCGTCGACGCACCGCCTCTTGGACAGCTGGCCTCCTACCTCCGGGCTCCCCAGACCGTCGCCTCGATCGTCCCCGGCGGACGCGTGCGCGACCAGGCAACCGCCATGGCCGAAGTCCTGGCCCAGGACAGCGAGCTCGTCCTCGTGGCGACCCCCGCCGAACTCCCCGTCAACGAGACGCTGGAGGCCGTCGCCATGCTCGAGGGAGAAGGGGTGATCCCCGTCAGTGCAGTCGTGGCGAACCGCGTCGTCGAGCCCTTGGACGTAACGAACCGCAGTCTGTCTCGACTTCCTGAAGGACCTCACCGTGAAGCCGTGTCTCTTCACACCGCCGTCGCTGCCGACCAGACGTACTGGCTCGCCGAGCTCGACCCGGCGATCCGTCTCCCCTACCTGTTCGGCCTGCTCACGCCCTTCGAGGTGGCTGCGCGGATAGCGGACCTCCTGGAGTCGACATGAGCAGGGTCGTAGTCGTCACCGGTGCGGGAGGTGTCGGCAAGACGACGCTGGCCGCGGCTACCGCGGTCCGCGCTGCGAGACAAGGATCGTCCGCCCTCGTGCTCACGGTCGACCCCGCTCGGCGGCTCGCCGACGCGCTGGGTCTCGACGAGCTCGGCAACGATCCCGAGCCCGTTCCTAACGAACCTGGCCTCTCGGCAGCGATGCTCGACGTGACCGCGTCGTGGGAGGCAATGGTCAACCAGCACGCCGAGCCTGACGTCGCAGACCGGTTGCTCGCCAACCCGTACTTCAGGGCGATCGCCGATCGCTTCCCTGCCGCCCAGTCCTACGCCGCCGGCGAGGAGATGTCGCGGTACATCGAGTCAGGCAGATGGGAGGTGATCGTCGTCGACACACCCCCGTCGGCAGGAGGCATCGACTTCTTCGAGGCACCGGCCAACATGCGAAATCTCATCGGGGGGCGCCTGTTGCGGTGGATCACGGGGGCTCGCCTCCCCGGGCGAAAGGCCTTGTATCGCATCGCCGCCCGGCCGGCACTTCGCCTGGCCGACTCGGTATTGGGTGGACCGCTGCTCGAAGAGATAGCCGACTTCTTCGTCGACCTGCGAACCCTCCATGACGGCATTTCGGCACGAGCCCGGCACGTCGAACGTCACCTCGCCGAAGCCACGACAGTCGTCGTCACCACATCAGACCCCACGCCCCTTCGCGAGGCGCACCGGTTCTTCGGCAGCATCGAGAAACCGGAGCTCGTGGTCTTCAATCGGGCCCTTCCAGCTGAGTGGGCCGACGCCGGCCCCAGCGGGGTCGAAGGCAAGATCGGGGTCATCGCCGACAAGGCAATCGAACGATGGGGCACCGAGGCTCACAAGGGAGCACGGGTGCAGGCAGAGTTCTCTGAGCGATACGGCGTTGATGTGGTCGCGGTTCCCTGGTTGGCCACTCCGCCGACGGACGCCGATGCTCTCGACACGCTCGCCGACGGACTGCCCACCACTCCCTAGAGGACTGCGCTCGGGCCCAACAGCTCACGGAGCTCGGCGTACAACGCAGTTCGGGGCTCGACCCGGTGGTCGTCGCCAAGCTTGATGACCTTCTCGCCCGAGTCATCACCCACCATGTGGAGATACACGGCAGCCGCGCCCGGATGGTTGCGCAGCAACGCGCGCAGGCGATCGACCACGGCGCGTGATAGACGGGCCGCCGGGACCCGAAGCCGCACGGCCTCGCCGGCGTCGAGCGTCGGCTCGCGGAGCTCCTGGCCGATGACCTTCACCCCGTCGCCGTTGTGATCGAGCCGGCCCCCAACAAGGAGGATGGCGTCCTCTCGAATCAGCGGCCCGTACTCGGCGACGGTGCGGGGGAAGCAGACCACCTCGACACTCCCCTCCAGGTCCTCCAGCGAGAAGAAGAACATCGGGTCGCCCGCCTTGGTGTAGCGCCGCGTGATCGCACCGACGATGCCGCCGACCGTCACAGACGCCTTGTCATCCATGTCGAGCAGGCCCGGAATGGTGGCTGTCGACATCGACTCGAGCACCTTTCCGACGCCGAACAGCGGATGATCCGAGACATAGAGGCCGAGCATCTCCTTCTCGAACGCGAGCCGGGTCTTCTTGTCCCACTCGTCTTCGGGGATCACGACGGGGTGCTCGACCACCGCACCGTCGTCACCACCGAACAGGCTGTATTGGCCCATCGCCTCTGCCCGACGACGTCCCACAGCGGCGTCGAGCATCTGTTCGAACACGAGCAGCAGCCCGCGTCGGGCATGACCCAGGGAGTCGAACCCGCCGGCCTTGACCAGTGACTCGATCGTCCTCTTGTTGAGCACCGACAGGTCGACACGATCGACGAAGTCCTTGAAGTCGGCGAACGGGCCGTTCTTGTCTCGCTCCAAAACGGTCAACTCGACAACTCCCTCACCGACGTTGCGGACGGCGGAGAGCCCGAAGACGATGCTGCCGTCAGTGGCGACGAAGTCCGATTGCGACGTGTTGACGTCCGGGACGGTGACGTCGATGCCCATCCGCCGGCACTCGTGGAGATAGATCGCGGTTCGGTCCTTGTCGCGCTTGGAGGATGTCAGAAGTGCGGCCATGTACTCGGCCGGGTACCGGTGTTTCAGCCACGCCGTCTGATACGCCACGAGGCCGTAGGCGGCAGAGTGGGATCGGTTGAACCCGTATCCGGCGAAGTGCTCGATGAATCCGAACAACTCCTTGCCGAGAGCCTCGTCATAGCCCTCCGCCACGCAGCCAGCGACGAACTTCTCCTGCTGGGCAGCCATGACCGACGGGATCTTCTTGCCCATTGCCTTGCGCAGGCCATCGGCCTCGATCATCGAGAACCCGGCCATCGTCTGAGCCACCTGCATGACCTGCTCCTGGAACACCATGATCCCGTAGGAGTCGCCAAGGATCGGTTCGAGGTCGGGATGCAGATAGCTGATCTCTGACCGCCCGTTCTTGCGGTCGGCGTACTCGGTGTGCATGCCCGCACCGAGCGGGCCAGGCCGATACAGGGCGTTCAGGGCCACAAGATGGTCGAACCGTTCGGGCTTGAGGTTGCGCATCAGCGATCGCATCGGACCACCCTCGAACTGGAACACGCCCATGGACTCCCCAGCCTGCAACATGGTGAATACGCCGGGATCGTCGAGCGGGATGTTGTCGATGTCGATGCGCTCGCCGGTATTGGTTTCGATGAGCTCGAGTGCCCGTTCGATGGTGGACAGGTTGCGCAGGCCCAGAAAATCCATCTTCAGCAAGCCGAGGGCCTCGACGGCGTGCATCTCGTACTGGGTGACAACCTCGGCGTCCTCACCCTTGCGCTGCAGAGGCACGATGTCAGTCAGCGGCTGGGCTGAGATCACCACTGCGGCTGCATGGATGGAGTCCTGGCGACGGAGACCTTCAAGGCCTCGCGCGGTGTCGACCACGAGCTTGATATCGGGGTCGGTCTCATAGGCGGTGCGGAGTCCCGACGCGGCCGTGAAGTGGTCCCGCAGCTCTTGATCTGAGTCCGCGTGCGGGGCATCCAGGCACTGCGACAACGAAGCCTCACGGCCGAGGATTGCAGGCGGCATGAGCTTGGCGACCTTGTCGCCGAGTCCGTAGGGAAATCCGAGCACCCGGGCAGCATCTCGCACCGCCTGCCGACCCTTGATCGTTGAGAACGTGACGATCTGGGCTACATGGTCCGAGCCATACCGCTCGGCGCAGTAGCGGATCATCTCAGTGCGATAGCGCTCATCGAAATCCATGTCGATGTCGGGCATCTCACGCCGGCCGGGATTGAGGAACCGCTCGAAAATGAGCCCGTAGTGGATGGGATCGAGCGCGGTGATCCCGAGGCTGTAGGCAACGATCGAGCCGGCGGCGCTTCCACGACCCGGTCCGGTGCGGATCCCCCGCTCCTTGGCGTAGCGGATGAGGTCCCAGACGATCAGGAAGTACGACGAGAACCCCATGTCGTCGATGACTCTCAGTTCGTAGTCGATCCGCTCGGAGACCTCGGCGGGCAGCACCTCTCCGTAGCGTTGGCGAGCACCAGCGACGACCAGCGAGGCGAGATACGCCGTCTCGGACTCCCCGGTGGGCACAGGGAAGTGGGGCAGCAAGATCTTGTCGAACTCCAGGGTGACATCGGCGCGTTCGGCGATTTCGAGTGTGTTGTCACATGCGCCGGGGAAGTCGGCCTCGGGGAACAACGCTCGCATCTCGGCGGCCGACTTCACGTAGAACTCGTTCGACTGGAACTTGAAACGCTTCTCTTCCGACTTGATCGCCCCGGTCTGAATGCACAGAAGCGCGTCGTGGGCGTCGGCCTCGGACGCATAGGTGTAATGGGTGTCGTTCGTGGCCAGAAGCGGTGCGTCGATCGATGACGCGATGGACAGCAGATCACCCATGACCCGCTGCTGAGCAGGGATGCCATGGTTCTGAATCTCGATGTAGAACGAGTCCTTGCCGAAGATGTCCTGGTACATCCCGGCTGCCTCGAGCGCGGCCTCGTAGTCGCGTTCCTGACCCTGATTCCCTTCCTCGCCGGAGGCGTCCGGGGCAAGAAGCTGGGGGACGTGGCCTCCCAGGCATCCACTTGTGGCCACCAGTCCCTCGGAATACTCAGCCAGGAGCTCGCGATCCATGCGCGGCTTGTAATAGAACCCGTCGAGGTACGCCCGCGAAGCCAGCGTCATCAGGTTGCGATACCCCGTGTCGTTCACGGCAAGCAGGTTCATGTGGAACCGCAGGTCGTCGCTGCGGCGCGGGCGATCGAACCGGGAACCGGGAGTCACGTAGGCCTCAATGCCAATGATCGGCTTCACACCTGTAGTGCGAGCCGCCTTGTAGAAGTCGACGACGCCGTAAAGGACACCGTGATCGGTGATGGCGACAGCCGGTTGATCGTCGGCGGCCACGGCGGCGACGAGGTCATCCACACGAGCAGCACCGTCGAGCATTGAGAACTCGGTGTGGACGTGGAGATGGACGAACTGATCGTTCTTGGAAGCCGAACTACTCACCTGACCGCGCCCCGAGCAGAGAACTACATGCGTGTAAGCACCGACGATACCAGTCGCCCTCCGCGCCAGCGACCCGCGAAAACCGTCACTCCACAACGGCGGAGACCGAGGCTGCCGTGGCGAGTCTCGGAGCCAAACCCCACGCGGGCTAGGCTCCCGCCGCGAGCATCCTGTGATGCCGAAAACAGCAATTGGGGAGCATCATGCGTATCGGAATTCTCACCGGCGGCGGGGACGTACCGGGCCTCAACGCCTGCATCAAGGCGGTCGTAAACCGCGTCGATGACCTCGGGCACGAAGTAGTCGGAATCCGTCGAGGCTGGGGCGGCATCCTCAACACGAACCCGGACGACGCTGCCAGCGTTGCCGAGAACTTGCTGCCCCTCACCCGCGCTCGCGTCCGCACCGTCGACCGGACGGGAGGCACCTTCCTCCACACATCGAGAACCAACCCCGGCAAGGTACGGCCCTCCGAGGTCCCGGAGTTCCTTGCCGACCGAGCAGTCGGCGACGGCCCCTACGACTTCACCGACCACGCCATCAGGGTTCTCGAATCCCAGGGCATCGACGTGATGATCCCCATTGGCGGCGACGACACCCTCAGCTATGGATTGCGTCTCCATGAAGAGGGTGTGCCGGTCATCGCGGTTCCCAAGACCATGGACAACGACGTGCACGGAACCGACTACTGCATCGGGTTCTCGACGGCAGTAACCCGCGGCGTCCAGTTCATCCACAACCTGCGTACCTCAACGGGCTCTCACGAGAGGATCGCCGTCGTCGAGCTCTTCGGGCGATACAGCGGCCAGACCTCGCTCGTGACGGCCTATCTCTCCGGCGTCGACAGAGCGGTGATTTCGGAGGTTCCCTTCGACATCAACCGGCTTGCAGAGCAGCTCGTTCAGGACAAGGCGTCCAACCCCTCCAACTACGCAATGATGACCATCTCTGAGGGAGCCCACATCGAAGGCGGCGAGATGCACCTGAGCGGCGAGGCAGACGCCTACGGGCACCGCAAGCTGGGCGGAGTCGGCCAGATGACCGGTGAAATGCTCAAGGAGATCACCGGCCAGAAGATCATCTACCAGCAGGTTGCGTATCTGATGCGGTCGGGAAGCCCCGATTCCCTCGACCTGATGGTGGCCACCAACTACGCCGTCATGGCGGCCGACCTCGCTCTCGAGGGAGCGTCCGGCCGCATGGTGGCGTTGCGATCCGGCACCTACACGGCAGTGCCGATCTCGGTGACGAACGAGGGCGTGAAGCGGGTTGATGTCGACGAGCTGTATGACCTCGAGGCCTATCGACCCAAGCTCCGCCACGTCACCGGCAAACCGATGTTCCTGTACTGACATGAGCGTCATCGGCATCCTCACCGCTGGCGGCGATTGCCCCGGGCTCAACGCGGTTATCCGGGGAGTCACCGTGAGGGCGACGGAGACTCACGACGTCGAGGTACTGGGCATCCTCAACGGTTGGCAGGGCCTCATCGAGGGCGACACGGTGTCGCTCGACCGTGACGACGTCCGTGGCATCCTCACTCGTGGCGGCACCATGCTGGGCACCTCGCGCATGGACCCCTATGTCCACGGCACCGGGCTCGAGTCGTGCAAGAACACACTCCGCAAGACAGGGATCGACACGTTGGTCGTCATCGGGGGTGACGGAACCCTGAGGTCGGCTCTCCAGCTGTCGGAGGAGGGACTCAACGTCATCGGGGTGCCGAAGACCATTGACAACGACATCAACGGCACCGATATGACGTTTGGGTTCGACACCGCGGTCAGTGTGGCCACGGAGGCCATCGACCGACTCGCATCGACCGCCGAGGCTCACAACCGGGTGATGCTGCTCGAGGTGATGGGCCGCACCAAGGGGTGGATCGCCACCTATTCCGGGATCGCCGGTGGTGCCGACGCCATCTTGATCCCCGAGGTCCCGTACGACCTCGACGAGGTCGCCTCGATTGTGAAGAAGCGGTACCGGGCGGGCAGACGGTTCTCCATCGTGGTGGTCGCCGAGGGGGTGGCCCCTCCAAAAGGGGTGAAGCTCGACGTTCGGAAAGACGCGTTCGGGTTCGAACGCCTCGGTGGTGTCGCCTACTCCCTTGCGCCCACGATTGAAGACCTCACCGGGTTCGAGACACGGGTCACGGTGCTCGGCCACGTTCAGCGAGGCGGCACCCCCACCGCGTTCGATCGGGTGCTGGCGACACGGCTTGGCGTCGCTGCAGCTGACCTTGCCGTCGCCGGCGAGTCCGGGGTGATGGTTGCGCTGCGGGGATCGGAGATCGTCCCGGTGTCGTTGGAAGAGGCGTGTTCCACAGTTCGTGGAGTGACCGAAGACATCTACGACGTGGCGTCGACCTTCTTCGGCTAGAGGTCGACGAGCGACCTTCTTCGGCTAGAGGTCGACGAGCTCAGCGAAGGACTCTTCGACACACTCGACGAGAGCGGCCATGTCATCCATCACGTCGAAGTCCCCGTTGAACCCCCACATCAACTTCCCCGCGTAGCTGAAGAGAGCAATACCCAGACCGTGCCCCTTCCACAAGGGCACCAGCGGATACTGGCCCACCATCTCGGATTCCAGGAGAAAGATGGGGAACTGCGGTCCCGGGATGTTGGTGACCGTCATGTTGAACGGCCGGGCCGATGCCGCCAGCCGGGTACCCAGCGAGACCAGGGTGACCGGGGCTCCCGAGGAGAGTTGAACGAGCAGTGATGCTCCCAGAGCCTGATCAGTCTCCTTCAGCTTGAGGGTTTCCTCAGCTACCAGCCGGAACCGCTCCTTGGGGTCTGGCTCGTCGATCGGCAACTCAGCCAGCCACATCGCCACATGGTTGCCTGACGCAGCCTGCCCTCCGGGGGGGCGCACCGAGACCGGCGCCATCACGCGGAACGGACCGCCATCTGACTCTGCACCGCTGCGCTCCAGGAAGCGGCGGATCGCACCCGCCACGATGGTGAGCACGGCATCGTTGACCGTGCCGCCGAGCTTGTTCTTGATTCCCTTGACCGCTGCCAAATCCATGTCGAGGGTGGCGAACCGGCGATTGGGGCCGATCGTCTTGTTGAGCGGCGTCTTGGCCGCCGGAGACAGCCACCCCGACCCGAGCGAGTAGGAGATAGCGCGAGCCCGTCGAGCCACCTCGAGGGCTGCCGCCTGGAGATCGCCCGAGGCTTGTCTTGCGGACCGCGCCGCACCAAGGAGACGCCCGGCTCGACGGGCCGTTTCCCGCACCACGAGCTCGGCACCATCCGGCACGGGTTTGGGTTCGAACGGTGGCGACTCCTCGATCTCCGAAGTCGGTGCCATTCCCAACAGGACCGTCATGAGCTCGACTC
>JABDMN010000231.1 GCA_013001485.1 Acidimicrobiia bacterium | reverse complement strand
ACGAGGACCTGCTCCGCGGCTTCATCCCGCAGTACTCGCAGGTTCCCGCTGAGGTGGCGGCGGCCCTGGCCCTCCCTGTGTATCAGGACGACCTTCGCGTTGAGGATCTCCAGGTGCCAGCAGACCTCATGGCCGACCTCGGCTTCCTCGGCGAGACTCTCGACGCCAGCGACTTCGTCTTCAACCCATGAGTGAAAGGGCCGGCCGACTCCTGCGTGGCTCCGTCGGCACGGTCCTGTTCATCGGCGTCCTCGAGGCTCTCGTTCGGACCGGAGTCATTGCGGGGTCAGCGCTGCCAGCTCCGACCAAGGTTCTCGGCGAGGCCGTCTCGCTTCTAGTCGAGCCCGACTTCCTCGCAGCGATCGCAGTGACGCTCGGAGCCTGGCTCGTAGGTCTGGCGATCGCTGTGGCGGTCGGCGTCGCTCTCGGGGCCCTCATCGGCGGCTCGCCCCGGTTCGAGCGCTTGATGAGGGTTCCAATAGAGCTGGTCCGCCCGCTCCCCGCGGTTGCTCTCGCTCCACTGCTCCTCGGTGTGTACGGACGAGGTCTGTGGTCGAGGGCTTTGGCCGTCGCCTTTGCGGCCGTGTGGCCGATCCTCTTCAACACGAGCTACGCCGTGGGCACGATCGACTCGACTCGAATCGACACGGCTCGCTCATTCGGGCTCACCCCGCTGCAGATCTGGTTGCGCGTCCGGCTACCTGCCCTGGCTCCCTTTGCTTTCACAGGCCTGCGGCTCGCCGCTGCCATCGGGTTGATCGTGGCCGTGTCGGTCGAGTTCCTGCTCCCGGGGTCGGGCGTCGGTGGATACGTCGCGGAGCTCAGCACCGGGATAGGGACCCTGGCCACGGTCTACGGAGCTGTGGTCGTTGTCGGAGTGGTCGGCGTCGTCCTCAATGCCGCTCTGGTTGCGGCCGACCGGCGCCTCTTCCCATGGCGGACGGCATGAGACGAACGATGTCACTCCTCGTGCCAGTCGTCGTCCTCGTTGGCGCATGGGAAGCCCTCTCCCGGGCAGCCGGATCGCTGTTCTTCCCACCTCCCTCAGAAGTAGCTGTCGAAGTCGTTGCGGTCTACGTCACCGGGACGGGAATCGTCGATCACGTCATCCCCGGGCTGCTGCGTTTCGCTGCCGGATGGGGACTCTCGATCGGAATCGGGGTCGGCCTGGGAATCGTCTTCGGGCTCCGTCCGGTGGTCCGCGACCTGTTCGCTCCGGTTCTCGAGTTCGGTAGAGCCGTGCCACCCCCGCTGGTTCTCGGCGTGTTCCTCATCGTGTTCGGGACCGGGTCGCTCCCCAAGATCCTGCTCATCGCGTTTGGCGCTTTGTGGCCAGTGTTGTTCAACACCATCGACGGGGTCAGCGCAGTCGGCGAGGACAGGCGGGACATCGGCCGGGTGTTTGCCATCCCACGATGGAGAAGACTTCAGAAGATGGTTCTCCCCGGCGCAGCGCCGTTCGTCTTCGCCGGAGTCCGGATCTCGCTGTCGATCGCCTTGATCATGATGGTGCTCACCGAATTCATTGGGGCCACCAATGGCCTGGGATTCCAGCTGGTCCGAGCGTGGCGGTCATTCGCCTACCTGGATATGTGGGCGGCCCTGGTGATCGTCGGTCTTCTCGGCCTTGGCTTCAACTCTGCACTGCTGGCCATCGAAAGACGCGTTCTGGCCTGGCACCATGTGACCGATGCCTGAGCCGCTGCTTGCACTCGATGAGATCGCCCACTCCTACGGAGAGCGAGAGGCTATTGCCAACGTGTCGTTGTCGGTCGAAGAGGGCGAGATCGTGGCGATCGTCGGGCCATCGGGATGCGGCAAGAGCACGCTGCTCCGCGTTGCCGCCGGCCTGATCGAACCGACAGATGGGACTGCGCGGTTTGCCGGCGAACCGATCGTCGACGTGCCTGCCGGGCTCGGTGTCGTCTTCCAGGACTACGGCAGGTCGTTGTTCCCCTGGCTCCGCGTCGGAGCCAACGTTGCGTTCCCCCTGGAACACCTCACGGACCGCTCCCAACGAGCCGAGCGTGTCTCCGATGCGCTCGAGGCCGTCGGACTCGGAGGCCAGGACCAGGCCTATCCATGGGAGCTATCCGGTGGCATGCAGCAGCGGGTGGCTATCGCACGGGCGCTTGCCAGACAGCCCCGGCTCCTTCTGATGGACGAGCCGTTCGCCTCAATCGATGCTCAAACCCGCGAGGACCTCGAAGACCTGATCCTTGACCTGCACAGATCTCGCGAAGTCACCGTCATGGTTGTCACCCATGACATCGATGAAGGCGTCTACATGGCTGATCGGGTGATCGTCCTCACCGCGGGCCCGGCCCACGTGGCCAAGACAATCCATATCGACCTTCCCCGGCCTCGCCACCAGGACGACACCAAGGGATCCATCGCCTTCGGACGCCTCCGCACAGAGGTGTACCGGAGCATCGAGAGATGACCTCTACGATGCCGTCGGCCAGAGGAGGTAGGACATGAAGTGGCGGCGCGGATACAAGAGTGAACACACCGAGGATCGTCGTCGGCGACCCGGTGCCGGTGCTGCGGCGGTCGGTGGCGGCGGGATTCTTGCCGTCATCGCAGCGTTGGTCTTCGGCGGTGGTCTCTTCGGCAGCGGTGGCTTCGATCTCGACTCCACGCTCGAGCAGTTCGGGAGCGGTGGAGCTTCCGCGCCTCAGGCTCAACAGAACCAGCTCGACGACGCCCCGGACCCCGACGCCGAACTGGCTTCGTTCTCCCAGTTCGTCTTCGACGATGCCCAGACGACGTGGGACGAGCTGTTCGAGGCAGCTGGCATCGACTACCCCGAGGCACGGCTGGTCCTGTTCACGGGTTCGACGCAATCGGGGTGCGGTGGGGCCACGGCGCAGATCGGCCCTCACTATTGCCCGACCGATCAAACCGTCTACCTCGACCTCGACTTCTTCCGCGACCTGAGCTCCCGTTTTGGGGCGTCGGGTGACTTCGCCGCGGCCTATGTCATCGGGCACGAGGTCGCCCACCACGTCCAGAACGTGACCCAGGTGATGGATGAGGTCCGGCGCCTCCAACAGGCCAACCCCGCCGACAGGAATCCGCTCTCGGTGCGTCTCGAGCTTCAGGCTGACTGCCTTGCCGGCGTCTGGGCCCGATCGACGTTCGAACGCGACCTCCTCGAGCAAGGCGACCTCGAGGAAGCGTTCACGGCTGCCGAAGCTGTCGGCGACGACAGGATCCAGCAGCAGGCGACCGGGATGATCAACGAGGAATCCTGGACGCACGGCTCCTCAGCCGAGCGTGTCCAGTGGTTCGAAGAGGGCTTCCAGACCGGCGATCCGAACCGCTGCGACACATTCGGATGAGTCTCGCGGACAGACTCCGGTTCGACCCGGCCGAGGGAACGGTGATACGACGCCCACCCGGCACCGGGTACGGGTACTGGGTCGGCGGGCACAAGGTCTCGTACGACGGCGACCAGTTCGCCCTCTTCTATCGCGAGCGCCAGCCCTTGGAGACTGGTCGTGGGGGTCGATGCGCTGTGGCCGTGAGCCACGACGGCCTCGCGTTCGACGACGTGTGGTCAGCAACGAAGGGCGAGCTCAACGCGTCGAGCATCGAGGTTGGGCACCCGGTGCGACACGACGAGACGGAATGCCGGCTCTACGTGAGCTACGAGATCGCAGGTACCTCCACGTGGCGCATCGACGTCCTCCGGGGTGGCTCCTTCGCCGATCTCGATACCCAGGGCCGCCGAACGGTCCTCAACCCCGGCGACTATCGGCTTCCCTGGATCAAGGATCCCGTGGTGTATCGGGAAGCGGACGGCTACCGAGTCTTTGCAGCCGCCCCTCCACGATCGGAACCGGTCGACGACGGTTCACAGCGGTCAGCCTGTGCGCTCGACGCCACCGTTGTCGCCGACTCCGACGATGGCCTTGTTTTCCCTCTGATCGACTACGTGTTCGAGGCTCCCGGCGGCAATGTCTGGCACGCCAACCGGGCGCGCATCAACTCCGTCTTCAAGGTCGACGGCCAGTGGGTGGCCACATTCGATGGCGGTCGCACGTTCTACGACAACTACGAGGAATGGGCCGGGTTGGCAATCTCAGAGGACGGGATCCACTTCACCCGGATCGATATGGCTGAACCCTGGGTTCAGTCGCCCCACGGCTCGGTCCGCTACGTCTACGGCCTGCCCCATGAGAACGGTGTGCTGTTCTATTACGAGTACACCACGCAAGACGGTTCGCACGACTTGAGAGTGGCGAGGGTCGAACTCTCCTAGGCGTCGAACAAGGTCCCTTGTGGACCCGGCCTGTGGAACCGCTTCAACCCTGTCCAAGCCAGGTGGTCCATGAAGACCCAGGAGCGACGGTGGATGACTGACGGCCCGAGCGCAGCAAGAGCCGCCTTGTGCCCCGGCGACGGGTAGCCCTTGTTCCCTTCGAACCCGAACCATGGAAACTCTGAGGCGTGTCGACGCATCATCCGGTCCCTGGTGACC
>JABDMN010000218.1 GCA_013001485.1 Acidimicrobiia bacterium | reverse complement strand
ACACCAGGGGGGTGCCTGCTGCTTCGTCGCCTGCTTCCACCTCGGCGATGAAGATCAGATGGTCGCCCGCTTCTTCGGTTCGCTGGACCCGGCAGGCCAGGTGTGCGAGTGCCCCGTCGAGCACCGGCAAGCCGTTGGCGTCGGGCTCGTAGCCAACGGAGAACAGGCGCTCCTCGGCGTCGAGGTACGCAAACTGGTCGGAAACCTCTCGCTGATCGGCGGACAGGATGTTGACGACGAACCGCCGCGATGCCTCGATGAGGTCAGTGGTTGGCTTGCCCTTGGTGAGGCACACCAGCACGAGGGGCGGATCCATCGAGACGGAGGAAAACGCTGACACCGTCATGCCGCAAGACTCGCCCTCATGGGCAGACGTGACCACCGTCACGCCCGCCGCAAAGGACCCCACGAGAGAACGAAAGACTTCCGGGCTCACCAGCTCAGCAGGAGATTCAGACATGGCCGGGGAGACTAACCAGAGCGGCCGGGCTAGTCATTGCGCAGGCCCATGTTCCGCCCTTGCCGGTACGGCGATGCACCGGTATCGTCGCAGCACCATGAGGTGTCGATACTTCTTTACGTATGTCTTTACCGGGCGACATTCCCGGGCCGACGTGCGCTGAGTTCAACACCTCTCACGACCACCACAGCCCGGGCCCCAACGGCACCGGGCTTTTTCGTGGGCGGTTGGGATTTCCGGGGGGAAGGACGAGAACATGAGCGATGAACCGATCTTGAAGAGTCGGAGGCGGCCCGACGTCGAGACGACGATTGTGGCGATCGACAACGTGCGTTTCGGTGACGGCTCATATCCGGTGATCGCCGGGCCCGCTGTGGTCGAGTCGGAGGAGCAGATTCTCGCCGCGGGACGCATCGTCGCTGAGGGGGGCGGATCGATGTTGCGCTCTGGCACACACCGGGCCGACAACTCCCCGTATTCGTTCCGTGGACTTGGAGATGAGGGCGTGTGGCTGCTGGAGAAGGCGGGCCACGAGAGCGGACTTCCGACCGTTACCGAGATCCTGGAGCCCGGCAACCTCGAGTTCATCTCCCACCATGTCGACGTCCTCGAGGTCGGCCCGGACAACATGCAGAACTTCGTACTGCTGCGAGCAGCCGGGGCTACCGGCAAGCCGGTGCTCCTGCACCGCGGTTCGTCGGCGACGATCGACGAGTGGTTGATGTCTGCTGAGTACGTGCTCGCCGAAGGCAACGACGACGTGATTCTGTGTGAGCGCGGATCACGCGGATTCGACCCGAGAACGTCTGACACGGTTGACATCTCAGCTGTGCCGGTCACACAACAGATCACCCACCTCCCCGTCGTGATCGATCCGACGCCGGTGAAGGGCGATCCGGAGATCATCTCGCCGCTGGCGCTTGCGGGCCGGTCGGTGGGTGCTGATGGGCTCATCGTCGCAATACACCCCGACCCCGAGAATGCGGTTGCCGGGAACGGCTCGCAGCTCGGCCCTGATTCCTTCCTCAAGCTGATGGAGTCACTTGGTATCCCGATGCTTCGCGATGAGATCGACCGGATCGACCGCGAGCTGGTCAAGTTGATCGCCCGCAGGCTTCATTCATCGGTCGAGATCGCTCGGATCAAAGCCTCCAAGGGCATCGCGCTGCGTTCACCGGACCGTGAGGCTGAGCTCATCGAGGAGGCGCGCGAGGATGCCCGATCCCTGGGGATCGAACCGCAGTACGCCGCCGATCTGATGGACCTCGTGCTCAGCTACTCCCGCGATGCCCAGCGCCAGTCGCTGGACGAGGACTCTGCGGGCAGCTGATGTCCACCGGTAGCCTGGACGCATGAGCGACAGGCGAGCGGCCGTTATCGGAGCCGGGTCATGGGGTACAGCAGTTGCCTCGCTCGTTGCCGAGAAGATCCCGACCACGCTGTGGGCTCGTCGTCCCGAGCTGGCTGAAGCGATTGCCGAGACTCACGAGAACCCGGACTACCTCCCGGGCTATCCGCTGCCGAAGACTCTGAACGCCACCTCCCAACTCGACGAGGCGCTCGAGGACGTCGATCTCGTTGTGATGGGGGTCCCGTCCCATGGCTATCGCGACGTCCTCAGTCAGGCCCGTGGCTTGATCAAAGACGACACTCCCGTCATCAGTCTCACCAAGGGGATCGAGACCGACAGCTTGATGCGCATGACGGAGGTGACTTCGGACGTCTTGGCCGATCACGACCGGACTGTCATCGGAGTGCTGACGGGTCCCAACCTGGCCCGCGAGATCATGTCTGGGCAGCCGGCCGCTTCCGTGGTCGCGGTCCCTGCCGAGGAGGTGGGTCTCGACCTGCAGCGGGTGTTCATGGCCCCCACGTTGCGGGTGTACACGAACACCGACGTCGTGGGATGCGAGTCTGCGGGAGCACTCAAGAACGTCATGGCGATCGCGGCCGGCATGGCGGCAGGTTTGGGGTACGGCCACAACTCGTTGGCTACCTTGCTCACGAGGGCGCTGGCGGAGATCACCCGGCTCGGAGTAGCCATGGGTGGCTCTCCGCTCTCGTTTGCCGGCCTTGCCGGGATGGGTGACTTGATTGCCACATGCATGTCCACCCAGAGTCGCAACCACCGCGTCGGGCGGGCACTGGGCGAGGGCCAGCAGCTCGACGACATCATCGCCGAGATGAACATGGTCGCCGAAGGAGTCAAGACCACCCGGGCCGTTCTGAGCCTGGCCGACCGATACCGCGTCGACATGCCGATCGCCTCCGAGGTGGGCAAGGTTCTCTACGAGGGTCGCGACCCATCGCACATGGTGACGTCACTCATGATGCGAGAGGCAAAGCCAGAACTGCACGGGATTGAGTGAGGTCGCCGGTCGCCGGCGACCAGTCCCTAGTCGCTAGTCGCTAGTCGCTAGTCCCTAGTCCCTAGTCCCTAGTCCCTAGTCCCTAGCCGGCGGTCGCTGCGTGCTGGCGGCCGGTAGCCGGTAGCCGGGAGCCGCTCTCTTGCTAGGGACTAGGGACTC
>JABDMN010000212.1 GCA_013001485.1 Acidimicrobiia bacterium | reverse complement strand
CGATCGATGGGCGCAGGCCGACCAGGCCGAGACTCAACCCGAGGATGATGCCGCTCAGGTAGAGACCATTGATTCTCCGCTTGGGGCCTCCCCATACGCTCATCACGAGGCTCCCGGCCACCATGCCGATGCCGGCAATGGAGAACGCGAGACCCATCTGCGCTTCGGTGGCGAAAGCAAGGATCAAGGGGAAGATCAGGACGCCGAGTCCGCCGAAGAGCAGGTTGATGACGGCTGCCCAGGTGAGCATCCCCACCAGGCCGCGACGAACCTTGATGTAGTCCCAGCCAAAGCGAGCCTCGTCGAGCAAACGACCACGCCCTTCCACGCCCGCGGCGGTCTTGGGTGTGGGCGGGAACCGCACCGTCAGCAGCGTGCCGATGGCGAAGAGGAAGGTGATGACGTCGATGAGGATCACCATCTCGAGACCGGACAGCACGAGGATGGCGCCGGCCACGGCAGGCGCGATGACCTGTCCGATGGCTTCGGCGAGCTGAACCATCCCGGCCGCTCGTCCATAGTTCTCCTTGGAGACCAGCAGCGTGGTGGCTGCCGTGTAGGCGGGCCATTGGAACGCCTGGAACATGCCAGAGACGGCGAGGATCGGGTAGAGGTGCCAGATCTGCAGCGAATCGGTCGCCAACAGCACCACGATGACGATCGTGCCAACGCCGGCTCCGGTGTCCGACAGCAGCATCGCCCAGCGTCGGTCCCATCGATCGACGAGGGCTCCAGCAAACGGCGTGATCAGCAACTGGGGGAGCGACGTCGCCAACAACACGAACGACAGCTGTGTGGTGGAGCCGGTCTCCTGATAGACCCAGATGGCCAGGGCGAACCCGGTGAGGTTGGTGCCGATCAGAGATACGAGCTGGCCGGCCCACACGACGAGAAACGTCCGGAACCCGGGATTGGTCTCTGCAGTCATGTCTGTCATGTCCGCCACTCTATGGTCGGTATTTCCCGACCATAGAGGACACCGGTCCACATCGTCAACCGATTCGAGGGATCGGACCCTCAGCTGAACATGCGGTCGACGACCACCCGGGCGGCGTTGTATCCCGCCATGCCGTGGACTCCGGCTCCTGGTGGAGTCGAGGACGAGCACACGAAGACGTTGTCGAGCGGCGTGGCGTATGGGTTGCCGCGATGAGCCGACCGGGAGATCACCTGCATCGGGGTGAACGCCCCGCCACCGATGTCGCCACCGACGTAGTTGGGGTTGTGGGCCTCGATCGCTGCGCAGTTCATGGTGTGACGGCCGATGATGAGGTCCCGGAACCCGGGTGCGTACTCCTCGATGTGCGTCTCGATCCGGTCGGTCATGTCGACGTTCGAGCCGTTGGGTACGTGGCAATACGCCCACACCGTGTGCTTCCCATCGGGGGCGCGTGTCGTGTCCCAGTGCGATGGCTGTGCCAGGAGCACGAAGGGGCGCTCCGGGTGGCCGCCCGCCATCACCTCGGCCTCGCCGGCGGCGACGGCCTCGAAGGATCCGCCCACGTGAACCGTGCCCGCGCGATGGACCAGTTCGTTGGTCCAGGGGATCGGACCGTCGAGCGCCCAGTCGACCTTGAAGACTCCGGGCCCGTGTTTCCAGTCCTGGAGCCGCTGTGCGAAACCCCCGCCGATCCGGTCGCCCAGGATGGAGGCGACGCCCCCAGGTGCGACGTTGAGGAGCACTGCTCGAGCGTCGAGCTCGTCGAGGTCGTCGACTGTCGTGTCGGTGTGGATCTTGCCGCCCAGCGACACGAAGTAGGAGGCGAGGGCGTCGGCCAGCGCCTGGCTGCCCCCGCGGGCGAAAGGCCAACCGGAGGTGTGGGCCAGCGTCGAGAACACGATCGGAAGGGCTGCAGTGAATGCCGCGTCCAGCGATGTGATCGAATGTGCCGCCGCCCCCGCCACGGTGGCCCGGGCCCGTTCTCCTTCGAAACGTGACGCCAGACCGGCTGCCGACCGCGCACCGAGAGCGCCGAAGCGGGCCATCACAACGGGGCTGCGAGGAACGCCGAGAACCGGATTCAGCACTCCGTCGATCAGCGCCTGGGAGTTGCGCACGAACGGCTTGACCATTTTGCGATAGGCGCGGCCGTCTTCACCGAAGTGGTCGGCCGTCTCGTCGAGATCAGCGAAGACAGCAGCCGCGTCGCCATCGGCGAGCGGTTGCGCCACGGGGAGGTCGGGATGGACCCACTCCAAGCCGTGTTCGTCGAGCGGGAGCGTTGAGAAGTAGGGCGAAGCTGCAGCCGTCGGAAGGACGGCAGCACAGATGTCGTGGCGGAACCCGGGCAGCGTCAGCTCGGCAGTGCGCATCCCTCCGCCGATGGTTGCCTTGGCCTCGACCACGGCAACGTCGAGATCGTTGCGGGCCAGCTCGATGGCGGCGGCGAGGCCGTTGGGGCCCGAGCCGACGACGACGGCGTCGTACTCAGGCAACGAGCGCCGGATTGTCGAGGCGCATCTGCGCCCACCGGGCGGGCAGGATCCAACGGAACTTGGTCGGCGCCAACGGCCGCATCGTCTTGATCATCGAGAGGTTCAACTCGAGCCAGCGCTGCTGGGCGGGGGTCCAGGAGAACCCATACAGCTCCCGCAGTCGGGGGTCGAGAGTTCCGACGGCTGCGAAGGCGACGAACTTCCACACAGGTTTGATGCGGGCTGGCACGACGCTCTTGGTGATCAGTTCGGCAACCTCGAGGGCGACGTCTGACAGCACCAGCCGGCCCGAGCCGATCATGTCGCTGACGTAGGCCTCCAGGTCGGCGTAGGTGCGGGGGAGGAAGTCAGCCGGAAGTAAGAGCAGGTTGGCGGCGAGCTTGTTCTCCTCGTGGTACTGGTCCTTCTCGGCTGTGGTCAGCTCGCTGACCGTCCGCTCGTAGAAGTCGATCGTTGCTACCTCGAGTGCGGCGTGAACCCACAGCAGCTGCTCCCAGTCGAGGGCGTCGTACCACTCTCCGGTCAGCTCATCGACGCCGTGGATGACCTTGTGGAGCTTGTTGATGCGCTCCGACGCCTCTTCAGATTCACGCTGTGATCCAAACGTCACCAGATGCTGGAGTTGCAGCGTCCGGATGAGCCGCGCCCATGGATCACGCCGGTATCCGCCGGTCTGCCGGGCCCCGGCAGCGATCAGCGGGTGGGCGGCGTGCATCAGAAGAGCGCTGGCGCCCCCGAACATCGTGGTGGTCTCCCGATTGACCTTCCACATCATCGATTCGGGCCCGAAGAACCCTGGATCGTCCATGTCGTCGACGATATCGGCCTGAGGTCGCTATCCGCAGCCACGGTTCAAGGCATCTGTTGCGGATGCCGATACACCGGAATCCGCTTCGGAGCGCGTGCATGGCAGTGACCGAACTCAGGCTTTCTGGCGACGCCACCCGCTGGTCGTACCACCGGGGGATCATCGTTGCGCTGTTGGGTGGGGTCGGCGGTGGCCTCATCTGGTTCCTGGCCAAGGTCTTCCTGGGTCAGAGCGCCCTGCTCGGCGGCTACGTGGCTGCTCTTTCGGTACTCGTTGGTGTCGGGGCCGCATATGGTGCTCTCCTCGGCTCGGACCGGCGCCGCGGCATCAAGCTCCAGATCATCGCCGTGACCGTCACGCTTGCCTGTCTGATCATCTTCCAGGATCTCGTCATGCAGGTGCACGTCGTGCGGCTAGAGCAAGCCCTGGCCGATCAAGGTCTTCGCTTCGCCCAGGAAATCACCTTCGCCGACCGCTTCGCCGAGGGCTTCTTCGGCACGAACTTCGTCGACCTTTCGAAGGTCGCGGAGGAATCGGGAGGAGCAACCGCAGTGCCTGGCCTTATCTTCTGGGTGATCGCCCTGGTCTACTCCATCGCCCTGCCTCGGCCGTACAAGTACGGAGATATGGACTAGGCGGATCCGGGTCGAGTCCGGCGTCAACACCGGCTCATGGTTCACCAATCCGGTGCGGGGACGATGCGTCTCTGGTCCGGAGGGCTTGTCAGGTCGATGGCGTTGCCGGCGCGGTGGACCTCGATGTGATGGTGATACCAACACAGAGTCGTCAGATTCTCCAGGTCGTGCGTCCCTCCCCGTGATCGGGGAACGATGTGGTGGACCTCGAGGCGATACCGGCTGTTGCAGTGTCCGATGGTGCATCCCTGATCCCGAGTCAGCACCGTGCGGCGCACCTTGGGAGGCACGACCCGCCCGGTCGGCCCGACGGCGAGAGGCATCCCGGAGTCGCGATCGATCAGAACCTCGACGGCGCCTTCGCAGACGATGGCATCGAGGGTGTCTGGGCCAATCCGTGGCCCGGCCGTGACTCGAACACCGGCTTCGGCGTCGGTGGCGCCTGCCGTGGTCGCGTCCACGGTCACCGAAACGAGGGCACCCCCGGACGAGGCGTCGTTGAGGTGACCCGACAGCCAGTCATGAGCGATTGCGACGAGGGCATCGGCACGGCGTTGCTCGCGAGACCCTGTTGAGCGGGGGATCTCATCGGCACGACGATCGAGTGCCGTGGTGACGGTGTGCCATTCGACGGCGCCCAGCTGAGCGTTCACAAACCCAGCCGTCTCATCCAACGAGAGCCAGCTGCGAACGTGTCGCTCCTGGTGGGCCTGACGTTCATCGCGTCGCCGGATCCGCCGACACCGCGCCGCCAAACGGCGGATCCCGGCGATGTCCTTGTCCTTTGCTTCGGCAAGCTCGATCTCACGACCCCCGGCCATGAAGAGTTCGGCCAGAGCGTGCGCACGATCGAAGGTGGCGTCTCCGGATGCCAGCTCGGACATCTGCGGCGACAACTCAGGCGTTCGTCGTGCCGTCTCGAGCAAGGCATCGGCGGTGCGGTGCGAAACGTCGAGGTCTCGCGCCAGTCGAGCGGTATCGGTGCCTTCGGACGGCCATGACCTGCGTGACAGTTCGCGCAGGAGCACCAGCTGACGGGCTCGCAACTGGGAAATGGCCCGCTCGGCCTTCTTCACCGCTGCGACGAGGTCCTCCCGGGATGTGAGCCGCAGGCCGTCGATGTTCAGGACTTCTTCCATGCGCAACACCATAAGGGTCACCTATGACAAAAAGACCTAGATAGCCATAACAAGGATCAATATCGTTCCAAAGGTTGTGGTGGGGCGTGCGGACGCGCCGACGACGCCCCGGAGGGCGTCGTCGGGTTCCTTTGCAGCAGGTGGGTCTCAGGCTCTGGTTTGTCGTGGCTGTGGAGCGCCTTGGAGTCTCTTGCCGAGGGCTTCGAGCCGCCGCCCAAGGGCATGGCGGAGCTGTCCGGCCTCGGTTGAGGCCACGGTATGCGTCGGGCGCACGTCGTAGCGCTCCATGTTGATGACTCTGGCGAGGTCGGTGTTGGTGATCATGATTCCTCCGGTGGCGGTCGAGGTGAGGGCGGGCCTGGTTAGGTCCGCGGGCGGTTGTGGCGCTCGTAATAGAGCTCCCTGGCAATTGCTCGTGCCAGGTTCTGATTGGTGATCATGAGTTTCCTCCGGTGGGTGTCAGGAAGGCCTCCAGTAGTTGGCCTGCCTGGGGGACTGCGTCGGTTCGCAGGCTGTATTCCTTGTCTCTGCCGATGGTGACCCGGACCAGGCCGGCGTCACGCAACATGCCTACGTGGTGGTGAACGGTTGACTTGGCAAGATCGAGTCGCTCGGTCAGCTCGCCGAGGCCGGCTGGACCATCCCGCAGCACTCCGAGGATGCGGAGCCGCTTCTCGTCTCCCAGCGCCTTGTACATCTTCACGATCCACTTTGGCGGTGCGTCGGGATCCTCTTCGATGTGGGCCGAAGCTCCGTAGCAAAGGATCTTGCGGTCGCCGCTGTCGGTGACGATGACCCACGGGCGTGCTGCGATCGTCGGGATCAGTACGACCCCGGTGGTGCCGGTGCCGACATCCACCGCGATGCCGTTGGTGGCGATCTCGATGGCCTGCTCGGCAGGAATCCGGCTCGCCAGGGCAGCCTTCATCCCGGCGTCCCTGGCCAAGAGCTCGCCAACATCGTTTGCGTCGGTGAACACCTCGTTGGCGTAGCGCCGCAAGATGTCGACCACGGTCGATCGGGTGTCCTCGGGGGTCATCTCGAGCAAGTACCGCAAGGCCCGGCCGCCCTCTTTCGAGGTCGCCTGGGTGACCCGTTCGATGGCACCCTCGTTGCCGGCGGCGGCAGCGATCAGGTCGTCGGCCCGGGTTGATTCCTTGCACAGAGCCGATACGAATCGGTGTCTCAGTGCGATCGGATCAACAGACTCCACATGGTCGATGAACGAGTCGATGTGTACGGACTCGGACTCAAAGGCCATCCCGATGAGCGATATCCAGACTTCGGATGCTCCGGCGGCTTCGAGGTGGTCCTTCAGCTCGGTCGAGGCGCCGTCGAGCGCATTGGCCAACGCTTCGCCCATCTCGAAATCGAGGTGATCGGCGTCGCTGGTGACGAAGAGCCTGATGAGCAGCTCGTACACCGGGGAGTGGGCGATCTCGATCGACAGGCTCAGCTCGGTGGTGCTGAAATCTCGAACCTTCTGTATCGTCATCGTACTGTTCCTTCTGCGTGATCTCGTTCGATCTATTTCGAATGATACCATCACAGCCGTACCTGTCAAGGTGTTTCCGAACGAAAATCGGGACGGTTCAGGCGTCGGTGGTGGCGTCGGCGTGGTCGGCCGGGGCGTTTTCCGACCGTGAGAGCCCGAAGAAGGGAACGGCGAAGGCGACAATCACAGCGCTTGCCATGTACGACGTCGAGTACCCCCACACGTCGGCGGCGCGCCCCAACGCC
>JABDMN010000204.1 GCA_013001485.1 Acidimicrobiia bacterium | reverse complement strand
GCCGCCATGAAGCCGAAGTAGTGGTCGAAACCCTCCCCGCTCGGCCAGCGATCGAACGGACCCGCCTCGGACACCTCGTACAACGGCGTGTGGTCCCACTTCCCGATCGCGTAATTGACGAAGCCCGCCTTCTGGAGGTGCTTCGCGACCGACTTGCCGGACTCAGGCGGAAAGGCGTTGTAACCCGGGAATCCCATCGCGGTCAGCGAGTGCGATCCGAGACCGATCCGGTGGTGATTACGGCCGGCCATGATCGTGGCCCGTGATGGCGAGCACAGGGCCGTGGTGTGGAAGTTGTTGTAACGGAGACCGTTCTCGCCCAGTCGATCGATGTTGGGCGTGTCGATCAGGCCGCCGAAGCTCCCGATATGGCCGAAGCCGGTGTCATCGAGCAGGAAGACGATGACGTTGGGCGTCCCCTCGGGAGGCTTGGGCGGAGTCGGCCACCATTCCTCCGACTCCTCGTAGGACTTGGCGATCTTGCCTTCGAACTCCTGCCCGTACTTGGCGAAGGCCTCGGATTCCTGCTCGCCGCCGCCTCCATCGGTCGGGGCGCAGTTTCCAAGAGCGACGGCGAGCAGGAAGGCAGCCCCCGTCGCCACGGTCTTCTTGAGAAGCATGATGGTTCTCCTGTTGTCCTTGTTCGACCGCCTTACGGAGCGTACCAGATGGGGCTCGTGTAGGCCCTCTCCTGCAACGTCGTCCATACCTCTTCGCCCAGTTCGACGCCGAATCGCTTGGCGTCGTACACAACCCAGCGCGGCGTTGGAATTTCCATTACGCGGGCGTAGTAGAACGCCTTGAGGGAGGGATCGAAGTCCGGGTCCTCCCACACGGTGATGAGCTCGGGATCGCCGATCGTGTTGGTCCAGGTGGCGTTGTCGAGATCCACCGTGTTGCCCACTGCTGGCAGCTTGCCATCGGGCCCGGGCTGGCGCCGGTCGGCGTCGCCCCACGCGACGTCGTAGACCCTCTCGTGGGTCTCGCCGTCCGAGTCCAGCCATCCTTTGACGATCTGGATGCGGTCGAGATTCCCGCTATACGGATCTTTGAGCGCAGCCACGAGGAATGTCGGCGCCCCATCCGCATTGGCGCCGGATATTTCACCTCCCATCGGCACGCCCTTGCTGTAGCCAATCTCGGCCGGCAGCCGACTCGTCGCGTCCGCCGCCTCGAACTCCCAACCTCCCCAGAAGCGGACGAGAATGCGCGGTCCGGTGGTGGCGTAGACTTCTTTGCGCATCATCGCGTCCCACAGGGCTCTGCGCGTGTTGTCGGTCGCCCACACGGCGGCGTAGCCCGAGGCCGACATGGCCCAGCCGTCGTACTGCCGGCCGGCGAACTTGGCCATCGGGTGGTTCCAGCGTCCTGCAGTCGGCTCGGTGCCGGCGTGCTTGCCGATGTAGTTCTCCTCCTCGACCGCCGAGAGCGCCGTGTGCGTATCGGTGGAGCCGACCATGCCAAACTTGTAGGGGTTGGTCCCCAGGTCGCCTTCCATCTTAAGGCCGTCCTTGAGCGCCTGGCGTGCGTACTCGTACTGGAGCATCCAGTCTTCCTTGACCACCGTGAGGTTCAGGTTGCCGAGCTGCAGGGTCTCGAAGTCGGCGAACTCATCGGTGGGAGACAGCATCGGGTGGGTTTCTCCGTCACCCTTGATCTGGGTCACCTCGTACAGCGGCTCCCAGCGGGCCCGCTGCGCGGCGTAGTCGCCGGTAAGCGGCTGGCCGGTGGCAGGGTTGGTCTCGACGGGAAACATGATGCCGTTCGACATGTTGCCGTTGTGCGCCAGGGTCAGCACCCGGCCGCCCGTGGCTTCCTCGTAGCGTGCCATCCACTTCCACAGCTCTTCGGGGTTGAAGCTCTCAGCCGTCGTGTAGGGGACCATGCGGCGGGCCACGTCGCCGTCGTCCCGGTAGAGCACGTTGCGGTGCAGGTTGTTTCCGTCCTCGGTGGAGGTCCATTCGTACCCGATCATGGCCGTGAACCGGCCCGGATCGTTGAACCGCTCGGCGATCTCGATGTACTCATCCCATACGGTCTGCTGGAAATCGACGTCGAGCACCACCTCGGGCGTGTTCCCGAGCGCGAAGGCGTTGATCACCTCCATCGTCGCCGCGAAGGCCTCCTCGCCGCCCGCCTTGAAGGCGTTGTGCCAGCCGCGGACGGTGGGGTCGGCGAGAAGCCGTGGGTTGCCCGCGATGATCTCCTTCATGGCCCCCATTCCATCGGAGTGGTCTGCCACAACCAGCCAGTCGAGCGGCCGCCGCAGCTTGAACGGCTCGCCACCGCTCGACATGACCTCTTCGCCGCGGGCAAACCGGAATGCCTCTTCCGGTCCGATGATCACGCCGAAGCCCCGGGCGTCCAGCGAGTTGTTGGTGTGGACGTGGGTATCCCCCCAGAAGACCTGAGTCGGGAAACTGCGGCCCGCGTACGGTGAGTAGCCCGGCGCCTTGATCGCAGCGGCATCGGCGTCCGTCGGCACCAGGCCTACGGGATCCTGGGCCTGGATCGTCAACGGGACCAGCAGGGACACCGCGGTCATCGCGAGCGCGGCCACGGTCACTCTCAAGGTCTTGTTCATCAAAACAGCTCCATGATTTCCAGTGTTGACTCAGAACACGATTTCGACCAGCAACCGAAGATCCCACACGGTTCCGGTGGTCGGTCGGACGACGTTGTTGAACAGCTGCAAACCCAGGTTCATGCCCAGCGAGCCGATGTGCGTCTTGTATTGCCCTCCGCCGCCGATCGGGACGTAGGCCTTCTCTCCCGAGGGCTTGTTCCAGTACACGGAGATCCCGTACGGCACGTACATCAGGTCCCAGTGGTCGGAGAGCGAGAAGTACACGAACGGCTTGATCATCAGCATGCTGACGTCC
>JABDMN010000196.1 GCA_013001485.1 Acidimicrobiia bacterium | reverse complement strand
TCGTCTCCATCGTCGACGGCTCGACAACCGCAGACATCTTCGACGTCGACCACACCGGTGGGGTTCTCATGGTGGACGACGACACGCTCGTTGGCGCCGGCTCGATGCGTGACGACGATGCCGGTGTCGAGGTGGCCGAGTGGTCCAGCACCACGATGGGGCCCCGGTACCGCACCGCTGATCCGACGCCGGTGATGCGTCTCGGACGTGACGCAGTCCAGATAGACGTGTTCGAGGACGAGCTGCTGCGGGCTCGCATGGTGTTCGACACTGAATCGTCGGCACCCATGATGACTCAGGTGTTCGACGGTGACGGAGACGTGTTCCGCTGGTCCTCGATGCTCGAGTTCTCACCGACCTCGAGTCCGTCGATGAAGATGATGGGCCGCGAAGCCGAGGTCGAGATCCTGATGACCTCGGCCACCGTCGACCTCCCCACGGCTGCGGCGGGGTATGTGCGCCAGGACGCCTATGTCAGTCCCAACGACGGTGTCCACGCCTTCTACTCAGACGGCCTCTTCTCGTTCAGCGTGTTCGACCTCACCGGCGACGTCGATGCCGCCGAATTCGACAGCGCACCCATCGTCGAAGTGGACGGCAACGACTATCGACGGTTGGTGACCTCGAGCGACCTCGGGGTCAAGTGGGAGAACGGTGACCACACCTACGTATTGGTCGGCGACCTCCCGCCCGACCACCTCGAGGATGTGTTGAGAGAATTGCCCAGGCCACGCGGCCGCAACTTCTTCCAACGGATGTGGAGGGGTTTGTTTGGCTGAGGCCAAACAAACCAGTCCCTAGTCCCTAGTTGCTAGTCCCTGGCTGGTAGCTGGTAGCTGGTAGCTGGACGCCGGTGGCTCAGCCTGACGAGTATCTACCCAGTTCGCGGCGGGCTAGCACCCACTTGTGGACTTCGTCGGGGCCGTCTGCGATACGGAGGGTCCGGGCGAATGCCCACATCTTGGGTAGGGGTGTGTCTTCGCAGACTCCCATGCCTCCGTACACCTGGATCGCCTTGTCGATCACCCACAGCGCCGTTTCGGGAGCGACGACCTTGATCGCCGAGATCTCGGTCCGGGCTTCCCGATTACCCACAGTGTCGATGAGCCACGCCGTCTTGAGGACGAGGAGGCGGGCCTGCTCGATGCGCATCCGTGCCTCAGCGATCCACTCCTGAACGACGCCCTGTTCGGCGAGCGTCTTGCCGAACGCGGTGCGTTCGTGGGCACGGGTAGCCATCAGGTCGAAGGCTCGTTCGGCCATGCCGATGGCGCGCATGCAGTGGTGGACCCGACCGGGGCCGAGCCGGGCCTGGGCGATCATGTATCCGTCGCCCTCGCCGGCAATCAGCGCCGACACCGGGACCCGAACATTGTCGAACGTCACCTCGCCGTGGCCGCCACGGTCGTGGTACCCGAAGACCTGCATCGACCGATCGATGGTGACCCCGGGAGCGTCCATCGGAACGAGGATCATCGAGTAGCGGGCCTTGGGTGGTGCCTCCGGGTCGGTGACTCCCATGAAGATCGCCACGGAGGAGCCGATGGCCCCCGTCGTCCACCACTTGGTGCCGTTGAGGACGTACTCATCGCCGTCGCGGACTGCGGTTGCTTCGAGGTTCCGTGGGTCGGAACTGGCGACTGCTGGCTCCGTCATCGCAAAGCAGGACCGGATCTGGCCCTCGAGGAGAGGCACAAGCCACCGCTCTTTCTGCTCCTCGGTGCCGAACATGGCGATGACCTCCATGTTTCCGGTATCGGGTGCGGCGCAGTTGGTGGCCTCCGGGGCCAGTTCGATCGATCGGCCCATGATCTCGGCGAGCGGGGCGTAGTCGGTGTTCGAGAGCCCGGCGCCCCACTCATCGTCGGGAAGAAAGAGGTTCCACAGGCCGCGGCTCCGCGCTTCGGTCTTGAGCTCCTCGAGGACGGGAGTCAGTCCGTAGGGGTCACCCGATTCCTCGCGCTGTCGGTCGTGGATGGCTTCTGCCGGGTAGACGTGCTCGTCCATGAACGTGAGCAGGGAGCTACGCAGCTCCTCACAACGGGGGGAGTAGGTGAAATCCATGCGCACGACGCTACTCGGCCGCTGGTTCCCGGATTTGGTCACATCTCTGGAGTCCGGCCGACCGGTGCCAACAGTTGCCGCTCGGTGGCAGAGTCGGGCTGTGCGCAGATTCCTCGCATTCATCCTGCTGGCCACCGCGGCCTGTGGCGGCGGAGCCGCCGTAGAGACACCTTCGACAACTGCCGCTGTGGCGACCAGCACCACGACGACGGCATCGACATCCACCACGACGATTGCGTCGACCAGCACCTCGGAGGCGTCGACAACGTCGACCTTGCCCAACCTCGAAGCATGCCCGCCGGTCGAGTTGCGGCCCCTGACCTTGCCCTGGGCCACCAGTGTGTCAGATCCGGATCACGACGACATCACTCCCGAGGGTGCGAGTGTCGTCGGCTGGGAAGGTCCGCCCTACTCGCAGAACCGGGACGGTCCCAACCTTTCGGTGGTCGAGATCCATCGGGGTGTCCGGATGTACGACGACACGTTGTCGTTGATGGCGTCGGGTTTGACCGAACAGGACCTGGCTCTCGTCACGGGACCGGTGCGGGGGATTCCAGCGGTCCTCCTCGGCCTCGACGGCACGGATGTCGAGGCGACGTGGCTCTACTGGAAGGAGGGACCCGACCGGTGCGACGAGTACGGGTTGCGGGTGTCGCCGCACAGCTCGACGATCTGGAACCTGTTGCCTCAGATCGGGCCCGAAGACGGGTGGGGTGTGTGGCCCGAGTGGACGCCGCGCCAATCTGCGCTGGCTTCGCGCCTCATTGAGGAGAACATGTGGCGACGTGACCTTGTCACGACGGTTGAGCGCTTCGCCGCCGAGGTGTTGGGTTGGGAGTCTGCCCTCGTCGACGTTCAGTCGGAGGCTTGGGCATCGGCCTCAATGGTGGTCATGCGCCAGCCGGGCGACAGAGGCGTGTACGTCTCCGCTCGACGCGCCGTTGCCAACGAGCTCTGGCTGGTCGATGTCGTTTGGACACGTCTCCCCGAGGACGACGGGTGTGCGTTGTCCGTCGGAGTCTGGGAGGACCAGGCGGTCATTGGCTTTCTCGATAGGGGCGCAACTCTGGTGGATGTAGCGGTTGGCTATGGCAACGAGACGGTGACCGCGTCGGTCGACCCCGAGGTGTTCGACGTCGTCGAGCTGGACCTCACCTTCCCCCGCGAGGAACCCGGGTTCGTGTCTGTGCTGCTCCGCGACGCCAACGGCGATGTCTTCGACGCCGTGATCACTGGCCTGCCGAGCGGCGACTTCGCGGCCTGCTGAGGCTCACTCCTCCTCGGACGAGCCTTGCGACTGGGGGAAGCTCGCGGTCATGACGTAGGTGACGTTCTCGCCAATGTTGACTGCGTGGTCGGCGATGCGCTCCAGATACCGGCCGATACGGGAGAGCTCGATAGCTGCCTCGAGCCCGATCGATCGTGACTCCTGGCCGATGGCGGCGTAGAACTCGCTGACGGTCGCGTCGACGATGTCATCCTCCTGGTCCAGCCGGTAGCCCGCCCGCTCGTCCATGTCGGCAATGGCGTCGACACCCTTGCCGAACAACATCGTTGAGTCTCGAACGAGCCTCTCGAAGATGGAACGGATGCGGGGCGAATCGGGGAAGCCGTCCATGCGCCGGTGGGCCTTGACGCAGTTGACCGCGAGATCTCCCGATCGTTCCAGCTCGTAGAGGATGCGGGTGGCGGACACCAGGAACCGCAGGTCCCCGGCCACCGGCTGTTGCCGAGCCAGCGTCAGGAAGGTTTGCTTCTCCAGGTCGGCGTACGTCTCGTCGATCTCGGCGTCGGCCTCGAAGACCTCGTTCGCAAGGTCGACATCATCCTCGAGCAGTACTTCGCCAGCTCTTCGGGTGTTTGCGACGACGAGCGATCCGAGCCCAACGAGTCCTTGCCGGATGGAATCGAGGGCGTCCTCGAATTGGTGTCGGATTTCTTCGTGTTCGTGGTCGGTGTCGGCCACAGGTGCCTTTCTCGATGCCCGAGGAACTCTACGGCCAGGGCTCAGGTCGATCACGCATTGGTAGCGGCCTCGAGTCTGAACTCGGCCTGGCCTGAGAGTGAACCGAGGATGAATTCTCAGACCGGGGCGAATCCAGGCAGGGATTCGGGCGTGTGGGCCCTCAGGCGTTCGTATAGTCCCGGTGATGCTTGACGTCGTCTTCGTTGTCGCGATTGTTGGCTTGGCCGCGGTCGCCGTTGCCCTATGGGTGAGATTGCGCCGACTGGGTGCGGCGAGACGGGATCTCGCCAGACGCCTCGGTTTGCTGGTCGACGACGCGTCACGGGATGTCGACAGTTCGATCGACGAGATCTCCAGCCTCCTCCTGGCCCAGACGTCCGACAACATCGCGCTGGCCGGTGCACTCGACAGGTCGCCCGTGGGCGTGCTGATCGTCGACCACGATGCGACACCGATCTACACGAATCCGGCAGCGGCCCCCTATGTCGGAGGTCGCCACGGAGATGCTGTCGCCGAGCGCAAGATCGCCGAACTCGCCGGCCAGGTGTCCCTCAACCGGGTGGGCGCTGAGGCTGAGGTTGATCTGTACTCCCCGCGCCGGCGACGTCTTCAGGTCGAGGCGGTGCCGATGTCCGAGTCCGAAGCCGTCGTGGTCTTTGTCACCGATGTCACCGACCAGCGTCGCGTCGAGGCCATCAGACGCGACTTCGTGGCCAACGTGAGCCACGAACTCAAGACTCCGCTCGGTGCACTGTCGGTCCTCGCCGAGACGCTGGAGGAGACAGACGACGCGGAGGTTCGTAGGCGGTTGAGCCGTCGCCTCATGGACCAGGCGACGCGCATGTCATCTCTCGTCGACGACATCCTCAGCCTTTCCCATGTCGAGTCCGGGACCGTTTCGGACGAGCCGATCCTGGTGAACGATCTCCTGCGTGAGGCCGCCGGGTCTGTCGCGGTGGCGGCGGCAGAGTCGGTCGTTCCCCTGGAAATCAAGGAAGCCGACCCTGGTCTGCGGGTGGCCGGTGACCGCCGCCAGCTCGTGTCGGCGATCACCAATCTGCTGGACAACGCAATCAAGTACTCGCGATGGGACAAGGACAGTCTCCCCGAGGGGCCGGTGCTCGTCGAGGCGTTCGAGGACGCCGGCAAGGTTGTCATCCGCATCGCCGACCACGGCATCGGGATTCCCGAAGCGCACCAGGAGCGAATCTTCGAGCGTTTCTACAGGGTCGACCCGGCACGGAGCCGGGCCACCGGTGGTACCGGTCTCGGCCTGTCGATCGTTCGGCACGTCGTGCTCAACCACCGGGGCGACGTCGCTGTCGAGTCGAATCCCGGAAGAGGAACGACCTTTACCCTCGTGTTCCCTGCATTGAGTGGTGCCCCGTGATATCCGTGCTCGTTATCGAGGACGAACCGGCCTACGCCGAGGCGCTCGAGGTCTCACTCGGGAAGGAGGGCTACGCGGTCCTGGCAGCCGAGAACGGCCGCGACGGGCTCGATCTCGTCAGGGAGCGTCTTCCCGACATCGTCCTTCTCGACCTCATGCTCCCGGGGATGAGCGGGCTCGACGTGCTCCGTCGCATTCGCGATTCGTCCTCAACCCCGGTCATCGTCGTCTCTGCAAAGGACACCGAAGCCGACGTGGTCGCGGCTCTCGAGTTGGGGGCAGACGACTACCTCACCAAGCCGTACTCGATCCGAGAGCTGGTAGCCCGCATCAGGGTCGCTCTCCGCAAGACGACCGTCGAGAACGGCGAGGTGATCGCTGTGGGATCCGCCGTCCTCGACGCCGGGCGATATCAGCTCCGGGTCGACGATGAGGCGTTCGATCTGCCCCGCAAGGAGTTCGAGGTCCTCAAGATGCTGATGGCGCGCTCGGGCCGTGTCGTGTCTCGCGAGGACCTGCTCGGCGAGATCTGGGGGTTTGGCTGGTCCGACTCGAAGACTCTCGACCAGCACATTCGCCGGTTGCGTCGCAAGCTGGAAAAGGTCGAGGCGGCGCCGCGGATCGAGACCATCCGGGGCGTCGGGTACCGCATCGTCGCCTAGGCATCGGTTGGGTCCGAACGCGAGCGGTCCCCGGGGCTGTTCCCCAGGGACCGCCGAGTGTCGCATGGATCAGGCCGCCGTCGCTACCTGGATCACGCTGAACGCCCCTCCCTGCGGGTCAGACAGGACGGCGATCACGCCGGCGTTGGTATCCATCGGCCCGAACGCCACGGAACCGCCCAGCTCGGACGCCTTGGCGATGGATGCTGCAGCGTCGTCGACCTGGAAGTAGACGCCCCAGAACGGCGGCATCTCAGGCGGGAAGTTCTCGCCCATCGCCATGACTCCGCCGTTCATGTTGTCGTCGGCGTCGCCATCTCCTTCGACCTTGGTGTCGAGCATGATGCCCCAGTATTCCGGAGCCTCCTGCATCAGCTCGAAACCCCATCCGAAAGTGGCCTCGTAGAAAGCTCGGGCGCCCTCGACGTCTCGGGTGGCCAACTCGTTCCACGTCATGGCGCCGTGCTCATTGAACACGCCCGCTCCAGGGAAGTCGCGCGCCTGCCAGATGCCAAACGTCGCCCCGGACGGGTCGGTCAGGAAGGCCATCCGACCCGAGGTCATCACGTCCATGGCCGGCATCATCACCGTGCCGCCATTGGCGGTCGCCTTCTGGATCACGGAGTCGGCGTCGTCGACGTTGACGTAGCTACTCCACAGCCCTCCTGGCATCCCCGGTTGTGCGGCCAACTCATCGGGCATCTTGCCGAGGCCCGCAGTGGTCTTGCCGTCCTTGCTGAACATCGTGTAGATGAAGTTGCCGTCAGGATCGAACTGGTCCTCGGCGTCCCAGCCAAGAAGGCCGGCGTAGAAGGCCTTGGCGCCATCGATGTCGACTGACGCAAGATCGGCCCACGTGAACAGGCCGTGCGGATACTTCCCCATCTGGTCCCTCCTCGGACTCTGCGACGCACCCGCGCCGTCCCCGAGAACAATACGGATTGGGTCCGACGAATTCCGGGGAGGGTTCGGTAGCCATCGACCACGGGCTAACTTCGCCTCGCACCAACGACCAGGAGATCTCCATGACTGCCCAGATCGGCCAACCTGCCCCTCCCTTCGAGCTTCCCGACCAGGATCGCAACCCTGTGTCACTCGATTCCCTCAAAGGGAACAAGAGCCTTGTCGTGTTCATCCCGTTCCCGTTCACCGGCAACTGTGAAGCTGAGTTGTGCACGATCCGCGATCAGCGCGCTCGACTCAACGACCTCGACGCCAACGTTGTAGCGATTTCGTGCGACACCCTCTTCTCCAACAAGGAATGGTCGGACAAGAACGGCTTCGGATTCCCGGTGCTGTCTGACTACTGGCCTCATGGCGAGACCGCCAAGGCCTTCGGGGCGTTCAACGAAGCCGTCGGGGCGGCCAACCGCTGGACATTCGTGCTCGACGCCGACGGCATCATCCGCGACATCATCAATACGGACTCGCTTGGCGTAGTCCGGGAGTTCGAAGCAGTCGTCGAAGCACTCGAGAACATCGGCTGACGCAGTGTCAAGAGTTGTCAGTTGTCAGTGACCAGTTGTCGGCAAGCATCAGCTCTCATCTGACAACTGGCAGCTGACAACTGAGAACTCAAAGAAGTCTTGCTGCCCAGCCGATCGGGTCGGATAGCTCTTCGAGGCGAGGGACTTGTTCTGCGTCTTCCCAGATCGCGTCGAGGCGCTCGGTGCCCCATCGATCGACGACGCCGGCGCAGAACTCTTGGGCGGTTCGGGCACGGTGGCGTTCCAGGTCGAGGCCGACCAGGCGGCTGAAGGCCTCCTCGGCCTCTGACGGCTCGGCTCGGCGTCGGTTCTGAGCTTCCTCGATCCGGTCCAACTCGGGGATCAGTTCGCCGATCGAACGTCGGACCAGATGGGCCCCGTAACCCTCGACGAACGCCAGCAGCGCCTGGATCGACGCCTTGTCTTGCTCCTGGTGCGGCCCGGTGAACAAGGGGCCGGCCATGGTGACTTCCATGTCTCCGGCTTCGCCTCCGAGCAGCGCCTGCAACCCGCCCTCTCCCTGCAGCGACTCGAGTTGCTGCTGGATCGACGTGGTGTCGAGGTGGAGGTCGGTGAAGAACGCGTTGACCCGGTCGAGGAACTCGCCCCGGAACCAATCGACATTCACCACCATCTGATGGGCGGATTCCATCGCGGTGGCCCACAGGCGGACCTGGCGCGGATCGAGACCATGCTCGGTGGCGAAGGCCTCGAGGTTGGGGACGATCAGGTAGCGGCCGGGCTGATCCATCGCGGGCAGCCCTAGGTCGAATTGCCCCAACGCCCGCTGAGCAGAAAAGCCCATCATCGAGCCAACCTGCATCCCGAGCATGGAAGGCATGAACTGTCCCATGGCCTGTGCCATCGGGTCTGCAGCATCGCCCGTCGACAGCTTGCTCGGAAGCGGCTCGAACAGGTATCGCAGGCTCTGCAGGTTCTCATCTGCCCACGTCCTACGGT
>JABDMN010000192.1 GCA_013001485.1 Acidimicrobiia bacterium | reverse complement strand
GCTTCGACCCTCACCGGGTAGGGCGAGAAGCGGTCCTCCAACGTGGCGTGATGCTGCTGGGCGAGCAGGGTGGTCGGCACCAGAAGCGCTGCCTGCTTCCCGGACCGCACCGCCTTGAACATCGCTCGCATCGCCACCTCGGTCTTCCCGAAGCCGACATCCCCGAAGATGAGCCGATCCATCACCAGTGGAGACTCCATGTCGGTCTTCACGTCTGCGATGGCGGTGAGCTGGTCAGGAGTCTCCTCGAACGGGAAGGACTCCTCGAACTCGCGCTGCCAGGGGTCGTCGGGTTCGGCGCGATGGCCGGTGATGGCGGCGCGTTCGCGGTGGAGCTTGACGACCTCCTCGGCGACGATGGCGACGGCCTTGCGAACCTTCCCACGGGTCTCCGACCAGTCGGTACCCCCCATACGCGACAGCCGGGGCTTCTCGCCTCCTGTGTACTTGCGAACCGCGGCGAGCTGATCGGTAGGGACGTAGAGCTTGTCGCCCTTCTGATAGGCGATCATCAGGTAGTCGCGCTCGACGCCCGCCATCGAACGCTGCACCAGACCCTCGAAGCGCCCGATGCCATGGTGGTGGTGGACGACGTGGTCGCCTGGCTCGAGGTCGCGGTATGCATCTCCGGTGATGGCTTGCCTGCGCCCGACCCGCCGGTGGGCACGACGTCTGCCTGCGATCTCACGCTCCCCCAACACGGCAAGCTTCAGCTCCGGGGCGACGAAGCCATGGTGGACGCCCGTCGCCAGTAGATGACCAGGGTCGGAAACGAAGAAGTCGTGCTCACCGAGTATCCGACCAACCCTTTCGGCAGCAGCCGCCCCGTCCATTGCTATGACAACGTCGAACCCCCGCGAGGAGAGACGACGCAGCGCTGCAGCGATCGACTCCGGGTCGCCAGGATTGGCATCGAGCCCGCGAACCTCGATACCAAGATCGCCGGGACCGCTCGCCGCCGCCGGAGCCTCGAGCACCGTGGCACCACTCAGTGCACGGTCGAGGTCGAGGTAGAGCGGGGGGTGATGTCCGGCAGCGGGAGCGTCATCGCCCCACGTGGTCGCCAGCGCTTCGGCCAGAGAGCGCTCTTCCTCGATCAACTCGGCGTTGCGAGACCTCGCCCGGTGCGGATCGAACAGAACCACATCGCTCGACAGGTCATCGAGGATCGACGCTTCGGGTGCCAGCCAGGGCATCCACGATTCGATGCCCTGGAAGGTGACGCCTTCGGCGATCCGGTCCCACGTCGCTGCGGCCCAGGGCTCGGAGCGCAGCAACCCGCGGGCGGCCTGTTGAACCGCATCGTCAGGTCGAAACTCGCGTGCCGGATAGGCAACCAGGATGTCCGTTGCTTCGAATGACCGCTGGTCGCTCGGACTGAACCTGCGGAGCTCATCGACCTCGTCTCCCCACATGTCGATCCGAACCGGCAAGTCGTCCTGTGCACCGAACACATCGACGATGCCGCCGCGCACGGCGAACTCGCCACGAGCCTCAACCCGATCGGTGCGGTGGTAGCCCAGGCCAGCGAGAGTGTCGGCGAGGTCGACGAGCTCGACCGTCGCTCCACGACGCAACACAAGCGGAGCAACCGGCGTCGGTGACGAACGCTGCGTGACCGCCCGCACTGATCCCACCACGACTCCACCACCGGCTCGTAACCCGTCTATGGCCTCGGCACGGTGAGCCATCGTTGCGACGTTCGGTGAAACATGCTCGAACGGCAGCGTCTCCCACGCTGGAAGCAGCATCGGGTCCTCGATGAACAGCCGCAGGTCGTCGGCGAGATCCTCTGCTTCACGCTCGGTGACGGTGATGGCAAGAAGCGGACGGCGGACGAGGGCCAGCCTGGCCACGGTGAGGGCGCGCGCGGATGCCGGAACGACCCAACGACCGGGGGTGTCCGGGAGTCGATCAGCGGTCCAGCGTCCGAGGAAACCGGCCAGCGGCTGCGCCACGGGCGCAACGCTAACCGTCGCGACGCCGATACCAGCCGTCGGCTTCGAGAAGCAGGGCGTGTCCGGCGCGGAGGGCGAGCTCTGCTGCAAGGCCGTTGCCCGGTACGGCTCCCGCCGTCAGAGCAGCTTCGAAGTAGCTGAGCACGGCGTCACGCACGGGGGTGAGGGCGCCGACACCGGCGACGGCATCAAGGAGACTGGTGCGGTTCATGGTCCACACCGACACCGGGTCCAGCCCGGCGGCCGTTGCGCAGCGGTTGAGCATCGACGGGAACATCCACCGCACCCGAACCAGGTATGCCCAGAGTTGGTCATCTGGCCGGTCGATGACGCCCGCGGCCACCGACTCGGCTTGCGCCGCTGCGCCCTCAAGGTCTCTGCGGTCCCGAGCTCTGACCTCATCAGGAGACGTTGCCGGCACCGGCGGCTCCTCGCCCTGGAGGACCCGGAAACCGCCGTGGAAGAGCGACCACGGATCAGGCAGCCGGTCGACATCGATGACCATCAGTTGCAGCGGAGTGTTGCCCGGAGGGCTTCCCAATTCGCGGAAGATTCTGCGTCGAGCACTCCACGGATTGAGAACCGGAGACGACCGATACACATGCACATCCAGGTCGGACAGCCCGGGGAGGAAGTCGTACGGACCGTCCCACGGCTTGTAGGCGGAGCCCTTCCAGATGATCGAGATGGCGTCGTCGAAGACCTCAGCGCACACCTCGCCGAGCGCCACCGCATACTCCTCGAGGTCGGAGCGACGGACGGCAAGGGGCTCCATCAACCGTCCAGCTTCGGGTAGCCGGGCAGTTTCTTGAAGACGAAGCCGTAGTCGACGAGCCAGCGAATGGTCCGATCGAGGCTGCGGCGGATGGGCGTGTACTCGAGACCCAATTCGGCGGTAGCGCGTGACCCGTCGTAGCGGTGTCCGTGGAGCAGGGTCCGCACCATCGCCGGGCACAACACAGGGTCGGGTCGGCGGGAGGCAGGTCCCGCCAGCGCCATTCCCAGTGACGAGGCCAGAAACCGCGGGACCGGCAGCGGCATACGCCAGGAACCGGCCAGGTCGGCGAGAAGGCTGATGGCCTCGCGAACGGTGACGGTGGCGCCGCTCAGGACGTAGCGCCGGCCTGGCTCACCTCGCTCCGCCGCAAGGACATGGCCGGTCACGCAATCCTCGATGTCGATGACGCTGACGTGGGTGGAGATGGTGACGGGGAACCGCCGGTTGAGCGGATACAGCAGGATTCGAGCCGAGCCGGTCGCCCGGCCAGGACCCTGTACGGATGACGGGTTCACCACGACGAGGTCGACCCCAAGCTCCGTGGCAGTCTGCATGGCAACGATTTCTGCATCGTGCTTGGACTGCTCGTAGTCGGACAGGAACGAACCCCGGTGTTCCGAGTCCTCGTTTCCGACCGTTCCCTGGGCTTCGCCGATGGTGGCGGCCGAGGACGTGTACACCACTCGAGCCACTCCCGCGTCGGCAGCGGCACGGATCACGTTCCTCGTGCCTTCGACGTTGGCCCGGTACATCTCGCTCTTGTACGTCGGACACATCTGGTTCACACCGGCGACGTGGTAGACGAGCCCGCACCCGTCCATGCCCTCCCGCAACGAATCCATGTCGAACAGGTCTCCGATCACGGGGAGCGCACCGAGCCCGGACACCGTCTCGCCACCGGTCCGGCTTCTCGCCAGAGCCTTCACCCAACCCGGTCCATCGGTTATCCGTGACAGCAAAGCGCCGCCGATGAAACCGGTGCCACCCGTCACAAAGACGCCGCTCTTCATGTGGTCCTCAGCAGCCGCCCGGCCTTCACGAAGTAGTCCACGCCTGAAGCCACGGTGACCGCAACGGCGACCAGCATGAGCCACTCGTCGGCAAAGAACGAGCCCCACTGCTCGGCGGGCCGGATCATCGCGGAGCCGATTGCGACGAACTGGATCACCGCTTTCAACTTGCCCCAGAAACTCGGCGGGATGGCTTCCTTGTCCATTGCGGCCACACCGCGCAGTGCCATCACGGCCAACTCGCGGATGATGATGACGAACGCAGCCCAGGCCCACATTCGGTCCACCTGCAGCAGGGCCACGAGAGCACCGGTGACCAGCGCCTTGTCGGCAACCGAGTCCAGGAATGCACCCAGAACCGTGGTGGCTTCCCAGCGGCGGGCGAGATAGCCGTCGGCGAAGTCGGTGAGGGCCGCGATGGTGAACACGACGACGGCAGGAACGAACTGCTTTGCGATAACGAGCCCGAGCACCACGGGAGCTGCGGCGGTCCGGATGTATGCCAGGAGGTTGGGCAGGTTCACGGGTCTCTCGCTGTCGCCGATGTCGTCGATGCTAGGTCCCGAGGCGGCGAAGCCCCGGGTTCAGGCCCAGTCGAGGGTACGGGTAACCGCCTTCTTCCATTCGGCGTGCCGGTGTTCGCGGACGACCACGTCGAGGTCGGGTTCGAATCGGCGATCCTCGGACCAGTGTTCTGCCAGCTCGTCGAGGCCGCCCCAGAACCCGATTGCGAGCCCTGCGGCGTAGGCCGCTCCGAGGGCCGTGGACTCGGTGATGGTGGGTCGAATCACCGGCACGCCGAGGATGTCTGCCTGGAACTGCATCAGGGTCTCGTTGACCACCATGCCACCATCCACCTTGAGTGCGGATAGGTCGACGCCGGAGTCGGCGTGCATCGCATCGAGCACGTCGCGAGTCTGGAAGGCAACGGCTTCGAGCGTCGCTCGGGCAAGGTGGCCTGCCTCTGCATACCGGGTGAGGCCGACGATCGCTCCTCGAGCATCGCTCCTCCAGTACGGGGCGAAGAGTCCGGAGAAGGCCGGCACGAAGTACACACCGCCGTGGTCGTCGACCGACGTTGCCAGCTCCTCCACCTCATCCGCAGACGAGATGACGCGAAGGTTGTCGCGAAGCCACTGGACGGCGGCGCCGGCGATGGCAACAGAACCCTCCAGGGCGTACACGGGTGGCTCGCTCCCGATCTGGTATCCCAGTGTCGTCAGCAGACCCTGGTCCGAGTCGATGGGATCCGTCCCGGTGTTGAGCAACATGAAGCACCCGGTGCCGTAAGTGTTCTTGGCTTCACCCGGCGTGAAACACGTCTGGCCGAACAGGGCCGACTGCTGATCGCCAAGCACACCGGAGATCGGCACGCCCTCGAGTACGCCTGTCCCGGTTCCGATGACTCCGACTGACGGCACGATCTCGGGCAGCATGTCGGCAGGAACGCCCACCGCGTCTATCGCCTCGTCGGACCACGACAGCGAGCGCAGGTCCATGAGGAGGGTGCGGCTGGCGTTGGTGACATCTGTGACATGACGTCCGGTCAGTTTCCACAGCACCCAGGAGTCCATGGTCCCGAACCGCAGCTGTCCCGAGGCGGCGCGCCGGGCCAGGTCGTCGTCCTCGTCGAGCAGCCACCGTGCCTTGGGCCCAGCGAAGTAGGTCGCCAGAGGCAGCCCGGTGATTGCCCGGAGCCGGTCGGGGCCGGCGTCACCGCCGATCACATCGACGAGGCGGTCGGTTCGCGTGTCCTGCCACACGATGGCGTTGTGCACGGGCTCTCCGGTCTCGGCGTCCCACAGGAGCGTCGTCTCCCGCTGGTTGGTGATCCCGACGGCGGCGAGTTGGGATCGATCGATCCCGGCCTTGGCCAGCCCACCGGCGATCACTCGCTCCGTGTTGGCCCAGATCTCCGCCGCATCGTGCTCGACCCATCCGGGGCGGGGCTGAATCTGGCGGTGCTCCATCTGGTCGATGGCAACGATGCTGCCCGCCTCATCGACGACGACGAAACGCGTGCTGGTGGTGCCTTGATCGATCGCTCCGACGTACACAGCCTCTCCTCCTCGGGTCGTCCCAGTCTGGCGTCAGCTCCCGCCGTTACTCAACTGGCCGGCTCGCTCGCGGACGTCCTCGCCCGACGAGGCGATGAACTCCCCGATGAGATCCGCAGCAAATTGGACCGTGACGTCGATCTCTGGCTGCTCGGATGAAGTGAAGCGCTTGAGGACGAAGTCCGCAGGGTTCATGCGGCCGGGTGGCCGGCCGACGCCAATCTTGAGCCGCCAGAAGTCGGCGCCACCCAGCATTCGAGCCACAGACCGGACCCCGTTGTGGCCGCCGTGGCCACGGCCGTACTGGGCTCGGAGCTTGCCGAACGGCAGGTCGATGTCGTCATGCACGACGAGGAGCCGGTCC